>NZ_VTYM01000004.1:0-256646 GCF_013113925.1 Alteromonas sp. 07-89-2
GTAAATAACTTTCAGTTTTGTCGTGATCTGTCTGTTTATTTTGCTATTTCTGTAATTAAATTACAAAAATGCTTTATTTTTTGAAAGTATTGTTCATAATGTATTCATCACTCAGGTGATATCTAATTTAGTTACAAAATAGGAATTCAAAAATGAAACTGTCTACTTTCGCAATCGCTCTAACACTATCTGTTGCTGCCACTCAATCTTTCGCAAAAGATGTGGTACTAAAGCCAATTAACGACAACATCGAAACACAAGCATGTTTAACTGCTGCTGAAGATGGTTTTGGTCCTGCATTGCGTCTTATCCGTTCAAAAGGTTTTAACGCAGAAGAGTTCAGTGCATCTGTACGTTGCAACGGCGAATCACTTCGCACTTTTGCTTACATGTACAAAAACAACAAGGCGACTGAAAACGCGAAAACTGTAGCACTTGTTGCTAAAAACCAAGATGTTGCGTCACAGGCTTGTCTAGAAGCGCTTTCAGTAGGTAAAGAAGCGGCACTAGCGAAGTTTGGTTTGGAAGGTGAGAACATTATTTGTAACCACAAAACAATGTCTGATTTTGTTCGCGAATACAGTGTAGAGAACGTAGTTGTTCGCACTGCTGCTGAATAAGACTGCGTTTTAGGATAGCAACCTACTGCTAATATTTAGTACAGTTTCATGGCCTTTCGCTTGAAAGGGCGAAAGGCCTGACACTTTACGTTTCGCTTGATTTAATTCTACGTAAGTCTTCTCGCATCGGCCAACCTTTAGCCGCACCGTTCAGTTTTTTTAATTTCGTATAGGCCTTAAAATAGGAGTAACGCTCCACCTATAGTTATTGGTTTTCATCTGAATGAATCAAATGAAACTCAGTTTGCCTGCCATCTAAATAGGTTACTGACTGACCGTCAAAAAATGCATCTTCTTCCAGCATAATTCTAATTTCTTTGTTCCACTCTTTAATAAAGCTTGCTGCATTGAGTTCTATCGAATAAGCCGTCTGTGCAAACACTGGATAGTCACCTTGAACTGGTACTCCTTCCTGTGCATCCCACATTCCTATCGTTGGACCTGCCGCGTGCCCATGAAAACCAAGCGGGTGGGTGTAAATAGCGGGCGTAATGCCTTGTTCGATAGCCTGCTGTCGCGACATACTCAAAATAGTGTTACCTGTTCTGCCTACTTTAAAATTACCGACCAGAATGTCCTGCAACTGGTTTCCAGATTTAAGTGCTTCCTTAAGTGAAGCTGGCGCGTCTTTTTCACCAGGCTTTAACACGTAAGCATGCTGCTGTTGATCAGTATTAAGTCGAAGGTAAGTAATGCCGAAATCGACATGAATGAGATCGCCCGGCCGAATGATGTTTTCACCAGGACGCTTGCTAAACGCGGTAATTTGGTCGAAGACTTCACTGTCTTTACGTTGAATTGAGACAGTAGGATGAAACCAGTTGGTCAGCCCTAAAGCGCGCGTTTGATCACGCAGCCACCACACCACATCGTCTGTAGTTGTCACGTTAGGGGTTATAACTTCATTTGAAAATGCCGTTGCTATCAGTGAATGACCAATTTGAGTAAGTACCGGATAATATTGCATTTCAAGGTCACTGCGCGTTTCCAGCCAACCGATTGAGAGTCTTTCGCCACTTACAACGCGGCTTTTCAGCGCTTCAGGAAGTACGGCCATAAATTTGTTGTGCTCGGTAGAGGTCATGCCATCAGCGAGTGCAAATGAATCAGACGTATTAATGGCAATTTTAGCGGGATTCCGGGCTTCGATAATGTGTTTCAATGCCTCCCACTGGTCGGGTTGTGCTTCCTTATCCCACGCTTTTTTAAATAGTGATCCTACCGCATATCTTGCAACGGCCAAACGTTCTAGCGGTTGACCATTGCCGGGGTTATAAATGACTAGCATGGTATGACGTCGTGCGGAAATCCAAGTAGAAGGTAACATGGTTTTTAAAACGGGATCTTCGTTGTATTCCCGGGACATTAACACCCACATGTCGATGCCTTCACGCTCCATAATTTGGGGCAGCACGGAATTGAAGCGTTCAACGGTGATCTTGTCAATCAGCTCGCTTCGCTGTTTCATACTAAGAATGTTATTCGCCCATGCGTTTGCCGATAGGGATAACATTGCTAAACCTAAACTTATCGCTAGTAACTTTCTCATCAATGTTTCCTGTCTATTATTATTAAAATGACCACAGTGCGCGTTCATTTTTAGTAAACAAACCTAGCAAAGAAAAATACAAAGTAAAACGCGCACGAGTGAGGTAACGTTAATCTAACACTAAATTTGAAAGTTCAGCTAGGCGTATCACCTGATAGCCCTAGTTATATGAAACGACTTCAATCTCTATGTTTTGCTGAGCCATGAAATAAAAGCGTCTACCTGGTTCATAATCGCCATGGTTAAAAGTATTGAAATTAAGTGCCAAAACCTGCTGCTCTGTTTCGTCTAAATTAGGCACAACAATACCGATGTGGTTGATATTGGCGAGGGTTTTATAATCGCTTTCTATATCATTGATAGTTTTAGGTCTGTAAAGGGCTAGGTAGTCTTTATCGTTTCCTACGTGCACCGTGTAGCCGTCATTTTTGGCGCCGCCGCTCCACCGTACTTTCCAACCAAATAGCGTACAAAGTAAGCTGGCTAGCTCATCTGGGTTTTCAACGGTGATATTCGCGTGCTCTAAGTATGCAGTTGTCATGTGTTTTTCCTTGTGTAGATAATCAACGAAAAACAGCTTAATATCTAAAGCTAACTTTAGATCAAGCGTTTTTTACCCGCTATTTCGAAATTGGAAAAGGGGGCGTTATGGCACCAGAACCTATGGTAAGCATTGGCTTTATTGCTAAACGTACTGGCAATGCTGTTTCATTAATTCGCTATTATGCCAACGAAGGGCTAATTCCTTCTGTGCGCACAAATGGCGGAAATAGAGCATTTCCTCGCTCTGTCATTCGCAGAGTTTCCTTTATTTTGATTGCGCAAAATATGGGGTATTCCCTTTCTGAGATAAAGAATCTGTTGTCTACACTTCCAGACAACAGAACGCCAACACAAGCTGATTGGGCAAAATTAAGCACGGTATTTAATCAGCATATCGAAGCAAAAATTGCAGCGCTGACCAGTTTGAAGACGTCGTTAGAAGGCTGTATTGGCTGTGGGTGTTTGTCATTAGACCGCTGTAGGCTTTACAATACCGACGATAAAGTGGCAGCCCAAGGTAGCGGTGCCCAGTTGCTCGATGAAAACGTGCAATCCCAGTTCTTAGTTTCACACAAAAAGTAGCGCTTCATGCACCCAAAAAATCTTCACAAGAACGGCTATCCTATGGATACGCTGTGCCAGACATACCCAGCGCTCAAGTCTTTTCTCGTTCGTGCTAAAAGCGGCAATACCAGTATAGATTTCACCAGCCCAAAAGCGGTGAAGGTGCTTAATTCGGCCTTACTTCATCACTACTACCGCCTTGAATATTGGGATATTCCTGATGGCTACTTATGCCCCCCTGTACCTGGAAGAGCAGATTATATCCACGGTATTGCTGATTTACTAAAATCAACGAGCAGCAGTGCGCAGGGTGAGCAGAGGCAACAGGGGAAAGATCAAAACGTTCGTGGGCTTGATATAGGCGTGGGCGCAAATGCTATCTATCCTATTATCGGCGTTACATCCTATGACTGGTCGTTCGTAGGGAGTGACGTTGACGACGTCGCAGTAAAAAGTGCTAAAGCTATTGCTAGTAAAAATAGTGTGTTAGCCCATAAATTCCAAGTGCGTAAACAAGCGAATAGAGCAAGTATTTTCAACGGGGTGATTGAAGCAAACGAACGATTTACGTTTACTATGTGCAATCCTCCGTTTCATAAGTCTGCGCAAGAGGCACTGTCAGGCACGCGAAGGAAGACATCTAATTTAACCCGTAATAAACAGAAACGAAGTGGTACAAAGTTCACCGATAATCATGAGCAAGGTTTTGGGCATCGTACATCCAAGCTACAAGGTAAAAATGCCGCTTACCAAGGTAAGGACGCAAACTTAAATTTTGCGGGCCAAGCGAATGAACTGTGGTGCGAAGGGGGTGAACTTGCCTTTATTCAGCGCATGGTTAAAGAGAGTGTCTCTGTAAAAGACAATGTAGAATGGTTCACCTGCTTGGTGTCGAAGAGTGCCCATTTGAAACCAATTAAAACCAGTATTGATTATTACGGCGCTGCGCAGTGTAAAGTGATTGATATGGGGCAGGGAAGTAAATTGAGTCGTTTTGTTGCGTGGACTTTTTCTCGCTAGTTTCATACGAATGTTGATTTGACAGAGTGTGTGATGTGAACAACTATTGTGGTATTGGCATGTTTCGAAGTAACACGGCTCCATCGTTATGAAATTCCAGCTCCAGGCGTCTTTATCTGTTTTTTCTGAGGCTCAATGAAAAACCTTTTCTTTTCACTATTCAATATCGCTTTTTTATATCCTTTTATCATACTTTCGGGCTTTTCAAACACTGATGCTGCAGCTGAAAGTTATCGGGTTGAACAGTGGAGCGTGGCTGGTGTACCAACCTATGATGTCGGTCAATATGTATCTGCAAAGGGGCTGCCTCAAATATCCATAAAAGCAATAGTTAAGGATAAGAATGGCTTTGTGTGGCTTGGCACTGAGAATGGACTTACTCGATTCGATGGACGTAAGTTTGAGTTCTTCAATACCATTAACACTCCCGAGCTAGGTTCAAATTGGATCCATGGCTTGTTTCTTGACGATACGGGTCGACTTTGGGTAGTGACAGGCGTTGGGCTAGTGAGCTTCGATGATGGTAAATTTGAGGCACATAACGTTTATTTTGACGATAAACCAATAAAGCAAGTTATTGCAGGTGCCAAGAGCAAGGTGTGGGTAGTTACTGATTCACTGTGGTCACTTCAAGGTGCCCAAGCAAAGGCTCATGACTACGCAAATGATTCGATTATACACTCATATTACGACGCGCATCAGTTGTGGTTGCTAACAACGCAAGGTGAGTTGCTGCAGACGCGTATTGCATCATCTGTTCAAGAAGTTTGCCGCTATCCTATTGGCAATTTTGCCAATGCAGAACGTTTGTTAGTTCAAGGAGATACAGCCTATATACACAAAGATAAAAAAATTTATCGCTTTAAATTATCTTTTGAAACCTGTCGTTTCAACGTGATGTCAGCAAGTGGCGAAGGTAGAATTAAAAGCCTGTTTAGCACTCATGGTGGTGGTGTTGTTGCAGTTTCAGACAATGGCAAGCTTTTAGATATCAAGCCACGGGCAAAGCCAACTCTCCATCGCTTATCACCCTCCATAGATAATCGCTTTTTACTCGACAATAGCGTGCTGCTCAACGACGAAGAAACGTGGTTTCTAGGAACCAAAACTCATGGATTGATTATTTATTGGAGCACGAACGTAAGGCGCGTAGCACCTACGCAAGATATATCCAGCGCTCGTATTTGGTCATTTTTTTCTCGTGAAAATCGCTTATATGCCGCAACTAATAAAGGCGTGTTTATTAACGATTCAAAAGATAGTTGGCCGCTGATAGTTCCTCCAGGGGCAATCGCAGGTAACGATGCTTACAGCGTCTTTGAAAGTGATGGTGAGCTCTGGATTGGAACTCGAAGAGGACTGTTTAGGGAGCGAAAAGGGACAGCACAGTTTGACGCTATCCCTGAATTCTCCGAACTTCAAGTAAATACTTTATATCAAGGAGAGGATGCGCTTTATGTGGCGACGACAAAAGGCCTTTTCAAATTTAACGGTAATGATTTCAAACATATACCCATATTTGAAAATCAATCAGTTCGCAGTATCTTAAAAGCAAAGGATGGTGTGTTATGGGTAGGCACAGAATCAGGACTGTTTAGCCGAAAAGAAGATAAATGGCGAAAAATTGAGTTATTAAGTGGGTCGAGTGTATTTGTTTCTTCATTGCTTGAATTAATTGATGGAAGGCTATTTGTTGGAACTTATGGACAAGGCTTGATGATGCTTGATGAAACCAAGCAATGGCGCTCGTTCAACATTAAGAACGGGTTAGCTTTTCAAGATCTTTTTAGCGTTACTAGGCGTGATGATAAGCTCTGGTTGAGTGGTGCAAGTGGCATTGCTTATGTTGAAATAGATGACATTAGTAATACACAATTGAAAAGCACGGTTGTTCTGCGAGATGACGGCACTTTTAGCGCGCGAGCTGATTTACGGTGTTGTAATGGCGCGGGTAATTTGAGATCTATTGTATTTAAAGACACCCTATATTTGCCGACATTAAACGGTGTAGTCGCGGTTCAAAAAAGTGAAAGCCATGAGTCGGCGGCGCGAACTACCATTACTGGAGTTTATATCGATGGCAAGAGAGAAAATAGCAATAGTAATCGAATAAACCTGAACAAAAAGAGAAATGCTGAAATTATTTTTTCTCATCCCATTTTTGCGGCAGAGTTTGTTCCAGAGTACCGATATCGTTTAGATGACAGTGATTGGATATATTCCGGTTTACGGGAAGAGGCTTTTTTGGCCAAGTTGTCGGCGGGCGAGACCGTATTTGATGTCCAGTCTAGAACCAATGGCGAGGATTGGCTACCTGGAGATACCATAATACTCTATGTAGAGCCAAATTGGTGGGAGGCTACATGGGCAAAATTAGTAGGGACCTTTTTGATACTTGTCATTGTTTATGTGACCTACCGCCTACGTATTGCCTCTTATAGACGACGAAATGAGATACTTGAAGCGAGAGTCAATGAACGTACTGTAGCTTTCGAACGCGTAAACAGTGAACTTCAAGAGAAAAATAAAGCGCTAGAAGAGGCCGCAATTACCGACCCGTTAACTGGTTTATATAACAGAAGAGCGGTGAAACGTTTCGTACCAAAGATCTTAGATACAGTAAATGTGAAAACTGAACAGAAAAAGGCGTCAGTTGCCATTAATGAGGTGTGCGCTATTTTTCTCATCGACTTAGACAACTTTAAGCAATTAAATGATACGTATGGTCACGACAAGGGGGACAGCGCACTACATCACGTTGGTCAAGCTTTACGTACAGTCAGTCGAAATACTGACCGATTAATTAGGTGGGGTGGAGAAGAATTTCTGTTGGTTGTTCCTTCAATAAACTCAAGTGATATTGATGAGTTTAACAAGCGACTTCATAAGTCTATAGCGCCGCTTCACCATGTACTGGAACTGCCCGAGCCTATTTCAATGTCAATAGGAGCAACCAAGCTTCCTTGGGATGACTGCCAGCTAGATTCCAGGGTTTGGGAACATGCCATTTTGATTGCGGACTGGGCATTGTATCAAGCGAAAAATAATGGTCGAAATACCACTGTTTTTATCAATGCATCTAAAGAGATGGCAGCGTGGACAGACTGGAGTGTAGATGGCCTTTCCAACGCTGCAAATAAAGGTCTATTGCTTTCTACATCGCTAGAAAATAAAAGCGAAGCTTAGGGCGAACCTATTGGTTTAGAAGCTGAAGGTTTTTGATACACCAAATACAATGCGCTCATCGGCGGTATCAAAATCAAGATTGGTGTTTTCAGCAGCAATTTCGAAATCGAACCCTTCATAGCTTGTTTGGTAAGCCAAACGGTAGTGGTAGAAAGAGGTGTCATCACCATTCCACAGCCACTTGTCACTGTCTAGTGAGTTAGATACGTCAAAGCTTGCACGTAAATGATGGTTGGGGGCGAGTTCAAAGGTATGAGCTACCATTGCGATAGCGTGTTTTGCGCCTGTTCCAAAGTAATCCCACGTGTACCAGAAGTTTAGTTCTGAGCTACCGTAGTCACTGGCATAACCAAACTTGGTATACACCTCTGGGTAATTGCCATCACTTGAATCATCGCCACCGTGATAAGAGTAATAAGCGATGCCGTAGTCCAAACTCACCGTTTCGGTTAGCATTTGGTAACGACCCACGTAAAAATCCCATTCAAGGTTTGTATCGCCACCAAAATCTACATTAGATGCCCACGTGCCTGCATAAGTGCCGTTATCAAATGCTTTATCAACACCGCCTTGTAGTGCAGGGTCGTTTTGCGTTTGGCTAACGCCGTTGAAGGTATAATCTGAAACCGCAGAGATATTGGCGCTCCAATCAGCGAATGAAGCTGAAGAATATAACGCTGCGACAATAGCCACTGTGAAAATATGCGTGGATGTAAAAAAAGAATTCAATTTTTTCATTGTTAAACACCTGTTTTTATCGTTGTTTTATTTGGCCCGCTTGCTAGTTAATGCGCGTTTACGCCGGTTTCGGGCAACACTTACCCCCATTGGCTCAAAGTGAGCCAATGTTAATGAGGTAGGATGTGATTTGATTAGTTAAGATTTTCTATCTTGGTAAAGTCGATTTTGTTTTCTTTCGGCGATGTTTTGATGGCCGTCACCGATTTAAACTTCTGACTTAGAATGAAAGCAAAGCAGCTAAAGAAGATAGCGATAACTAACGCACCCACCCACTGAATTTGCAAGAAGTCTAGTTTGAACAGCAGCGTGAGTAACGAAAGCGCCACGATATTGAGAGCAATGTAATTGCCTTTACCGATGCGTTCAACGGTCATGTTTAGATTATCTGTGTACAGTCTAATCAGTGAATCAAGTGAGTTGATCACAAAGACGACACCCACACACACCATGGCTAAATTGGTTATCCCTTCAGTAGGAATACCTGCACTGTGATAGTGGTACAGTACTGAAAACCAAGCCGCAATGGGAATAGATGGAATGACCATCATAGCCAACATGACTTGATAAGTTTTAAGACCGCCCACGAAACGAGACGTAAACTGACCAATCATGATGCTCCAGCTGAACCACCAGAATAGATAGAACTCGTGATACTCATTAATGGGTAATACGAAGTTATCGATGTTCGCAAAGTACCCGCCAATAAGACCTAGGTTGGTAAAATAAGCCGTTATCTCACTTTCGCCAAATACAAATGCTGCCGCCCACATGCCAACAATGAGAGCGATAAATACCCAAGTTGTGGTAAGGCTTAAAATACGCACGTATTTAATGCTAGTGCTCGAATATACGGCAAAAGCAATGGCTGCAAACACAATCAGGTAGAACGCAGGCACTACAGATTCTCCGTCGCCTATCGACGGTAAATACCACGGAAGGTTAGACAGTAATAGAAACGCCGTGAAAGCACAGGTTCCGATGATTACAACGTTGTTTACGAACTTAACAACGGGAAGCTCGAAGAACTTTACTTTCGGTTCGATTACGCAGAAATAAAAACAAGTAAGAAAGTAGAATCCCCAAATTAAGAATCCCCAGAACCCAAACTCAATGGCGAGCGGATTGGTGAAGGCATATTCAGGACTTGCGCTTATGTCAGCATAACCAGCAAATTCAGTGAGCGGGAACATAATAAGGCCCACGTCCAAACCTGAGGTAAAGAGAATGGCAATAAAGGTAAAGGTTCTAACTGGCGTTACGCCGACCACTTTCATGTTGCCCCATTTAAACAAAATATAGGCTACAGAAAGTAGAGTGAAAATAATGCCTGCACTAAGCCATACTGTCATTATCACCCTCCCAATATTGATAAAAATGAAACATGTTTTTTCCTTTTTTTCGTTATTAAACAGCCCACCCAACTACACATTAAAGCCTTATATTCAAGGCGGCATGTAGGCACTGTGGAAGGTGCGCTTGTTTTAACAACAAGCACACTGGTGCGAGATAGTTCAAAAATTTAGCGTTGCTCTGTTTGCCAATGCGGGTGAATATCCACGGGCACATTTTGTGGTGGCAAAGCGGGTTGACCCAGAATGATGTCTGCCGCCTTTTCCGCCACCATGATGGTTGGCGCATTTAGGTTTCCGTTTGGAATTGTGGGGAAGATAGAAGAATCAACCACTCGCAATCCTTCAATGCCATGAACATTGGTTTGAGAATCTACCACTGCCATCTCATCTTCACCCATTTTGCAAGAGCATGATGGATGGTAAGCGCTCTCAACGGCTTCACGCACAAAAGCGTCTATTTCTTCATCCGTCTGAATGTGCTCGCCAGGCTGAATTTCGCCGTCTCTGAAGTCGTCGAATGCTGACTGTGCGATGATTTCTCGTGTAAGTCTTACGCATGCTCTAAACCCTTCGATATCATCTGGATGCTGCAAATAGTTAAACAAAATTTTAGGTGGAACCGTCGGGTTAGCCGACTGAAGGGTTACGCTACCTCTACTTTTAGGTTTGTTGTGACCTACGTGTACTTGAAAGCCATCGCCATCAAACGCGGACTTTCCGTCGTATCGAATAGCGGCAGGCAAGAAGTGGTACTGAATGTCAGGCCACTCCACATCTGCTTTCGAGCGAATGAAGGCGCAAGATTCAAAGTGATTCGTAGCGCCTAACCCAGAACGGTTTAACAACCAGCGAGCGCCGATCAACCCTTTTGAAATTAAGCCCAGTTTGCGGTTTAACGTTATTGGTTGTTTGCACTTGTACTGGAAATAAAATTCCAAATGATCTTGCAGGTTTTGACCCACACCCGGCAGGTGGTGTTTAACATCGACACCTGCTTTTTCAAGAATATCTTTGTCGCCAATTCCAGAAAGTTGCAGGATGTGTGGCGAGCCAATAGAGCCGGCACTTAAAATCACTTCGTTAGATGCGGCGGCAGTTTCGGTTTTACCGTTCACCACATATTCAACGCCTTTTGCGACTTTATCTTCCAGCACGACTTTAGTAACCAGCGCGCCAGTCACTATAGTTAAATTCTTACGCGATTTTACCGGGTCAAGATATTCACGGCTTGCCGAACTGCGTACACCGTCTTTCACGGTCATATGCATAGAGCCGAAGCCTTCTTGCTGCTTGCCATTGTAATCGCTAGTGATGTCGTAGCCCGCCTGTTCGCCGGCTTTAATGAAGGCCGTATAAAGCGGGTTCTTCATTTCGTTACCGTTGTTAACGCCGAGTTCACCATTGCCACCTCGGTAAGCGTCGTTACCTTTGTACCAGGTTTCAGCTTTTTGGAAATAGGGTAGGCACGCCTGATAATTCCAGCCCTCTGCGCCGTGAGCTTCCCATTCATCAAAGTCTTTAGCGTGGCCGCGTACGTATACCATTCCGTTAATGGATGACGAGCCGCCCAACACTTTACCGCGTGGGCAGTGCATTTCACGGTTGTTTAAATAGGGCTCTTTTTCAGTGTTGAATTGCCACGCATACTTGTCGGTATTCATAGGAATAGACAGCGCCGTTGGCATCTTGATGAAAATGCTTTTATCTGAGCCACCGGTTTCCAGTAGCAACACCTTGTGCTTTGGGTTTTCTGATAAGCGGTTCGCTAGCACGCAGCCGGCAGAACCAGCTCCAACAATAATGTAATCAAATGTCTGCATATGTACTCCTACTGCGGCTTAAAACGGGCTCTCAATTTGGCTCATACCTACATAAACCGATTTGGTCTGTGTGTAGCTATTAAGCGTTTCAACGCCGTTTTCACGTCCAATGCCAGACTGTTTGTAGCCGCCTACAGGCATTTCAGCCGGAGAGTTACCATATGCATTTATCCAGCAAATACCGGCTTGAAGCTGGTGGATAACGCGGTGCGCGCGCTGGATATCCTTACTAAATACACCGGCAGCTAAACCTAGCTCAGTGTCATTCGCGCGTGCGATCACTTCGTCTTCATCATCGAAAACTAACACGCTCATTACTGGTCCGAAGATCTCTTCTTTAACGATAGTCATATCGTCAGTGCAGTCAGTGAAAATTGTTGGCTCAACAAAATAGCCATTTGGTGCAGATGCCGGAGAGGCAGCGTTCCCGCCGGTTAACAGCGTTGCGCCTTCTTCTTTTCCTTTTGCAATATAGCTAAGTACCAGCTCTTGGTGCTTTTTAGAAATAAGTGCGCCTAGGTTTACGTTGGGGTCAAGCGGATCGCCCATAACAATGTTGTTTTCGGTACGGGCTTTAAGCTCATCAATAAAGGCTTGATAAACAGAACGTTGAACGTAAACACGGGTGCAGTTAGTGCAGATTTCACCTTGGGTATAAAAATTACCAAGCATAGCGGCGCTAATAGCTTGGCTAATGTCGGCATCTTCGAATACTACAAGCGGTGACTTCCCGCCAAGCTCCATTGTTACGTCTTTTAAGTTCGACGCAGCGGCGCTTTGCATCACTTTTTTACCTGTGCCTACTTCACCAGTAAACGATACTTTCTCTATGTCAGGGCTGTTTGTAAGCCACTGACCTACTTGTGCTGCGCCTTGAACCACATTAAATACGCCGTCAGGTACGCCAGCTTCGGTGAAAATTTCAGCCAGTTTAAGCGCACCCATTGGGGTTTCTTCTGACGGCTTAAATATAAACGCATTACCTGCGGCAAGGGCAGGGCCTGATTTCCAGCAAGCGATTTGAATAGGGTAGTTCCATGCGCCAATACCGGCACAGATACCTAGCGCTTCTTTGCGCGTGTAGAAGAAATCGCCACCCACAGGTTGCTGGGTACCTAGTTGAGTAGGAGCTAGGCCGGCATAGTACTCAATGACATCAGCGCCAGTTTCAATATCAACACAGTCGGCTTCTTGAATAGGCTTACCGGTATCGAGTACTTCAAGCTTTGCGAGTTCGTCATTACGCCCACGAAGCAATGCAACCGCTTTATTAAGAATGCGGGTTCTTTCAATTGGCATCATTGCTGACCACACTGAAAAACCTTCTTTAGCGCTTTTAATTGCTTCTTGTTGAATAAACTCATCAGCCACTTCTACGTGGTAAATTACCTCACCGGTTGCGGGGTTGGTTACAGCAAAGGTTTCTTTGCTTTTGTTTGCCATCGGCTTGCCGTGAATGAAATTCTGATAAGTCGGTAATGACATGCATAAACTCCTACTTTTAAAAGGACTAAAACTTTCGCCAATTTGCGGGTACTGCGAATTAACTTCTATTACGAATACCTAATACGTAGAAATAGTTTCAAAATGATGAATAGTGTTGAAACTATTTTCTCTATTGAGTTGTTGACTTGCTCGAATAGAACACTTTCGCTTTGTAAAAGTCACCCTGTAAAAAACATCATTACCTACTGCGCCCAATACGCATTATTGAAGGTTTTAAAACGTAATGTCGAACGTCTTTTTACTGATGCTTTTATTTTAATTGGTCGTTCAATAAAAATAAATTGTATAGTGTTCTAACTATTGTTTCAACTTGTGAGCATTGTTACAGAAGCGGAATGGTAAGGAGTAACCTGCGAAATTTTCTGGTAACTAAATGATTTTAAATAGTAAAAGTGCAAACATTAAATATATAAAGAATTAGCTATCCCCATGCTTAATTCACTTTTGATTGACCAATTAAAGGTGCGGAAATGTTTAACTGAAACTAATTGAGTTGGAGGTAAGGGTTAATCTTGAGGGGCCAAAAGCAATTGCTCTAAGCAATTTGATAGTGTTGAAAAGAGAAGTTAAAAGGGCAGCTGAGGCCCTTTCATCATGTGAGATAAATATTAAGGTAGAGACTAAGCCTAAAACCGACAAGTAAACGTCGATTTCGGTTTAGGTGCTTAAACTGCAATGGTAATAACCTGAGTTGATCGATAGGGTAGCAACATCCCCTTTATTCCAAAACACTACATTCTTGTTGTTGGTGTATTTTGCCCCCGATGCTGAACGTGATAACTGCACAATGTGATGGGTATTGTTTAATGATAAGGCCAATGTGTCAGGCCCCAGCGTATTTACACGTAATGTAGCGAGATTGGCATTAGGCGTTTCACATTTGTACGTTTTATTCGACTCTTGTTCATTTGAGCCAACCACATCTTGTTTTTGCGATGAAGTTTGGTCAGACAATTTCGTATCTACATTACTTTTTGTCGTACTTGCCGATTTGTTTGTCGTCGATTGAGAAATCTGTGCGGCAATCGCTCTAATCGTTTCATTGCCACTACTGTCGTAAAGCACCAACCAAGTATTTTCCACTATCGAATAACTTGCCGATGCGGCCAACATTTCGATGAAGCGTTGCTCTTGTTTCATCAGTGCAGGCGCACATGACTTTTTAGTGAGAATGAGCTTATCAGTGGAAAAGGATTCAGCTGAGCTTTTATCACTAAATACCGTATCGGCTTCATCAACATCTAGCGCTCCGGTAAACTGATTACAACCTGTACTGCCGCTTACTCTGCTAGTGTCTCCGATTGAATTTACGTTAAGCGTAACATGGCTGAAATCGATAATTCCTGCTCGGTCTATACTTTCAACCTGCCAATGACTATCCGCTAACGTAAGTGGTTTGCCTTCGGTATGCTTTTCACTACCTTCACTTTCATTTGAATAGAGAGAGGAGACCGAGCTGCACGCTGTTAAAGAAAGAAGCGCAGAACCTGTCAAAGCCCAAAGGTACTTCCTGTAAGTCATGAAAACTCCAATTGTTTTTAATCAATTTCACTATGATTCGCGATAGCCAACTAAGTTCATCTTTAATCGTTGAGCTCAAATAGAACGAAGAGCACAACTATACCTCCGCTTTGTCGTCAAAACGACAGTTCGTAAGCGAATGAACGGAGTAAACTAACACCTTGATATAACTTATGGGTGACGCAGTATGAAAAATTTAGAACAGCACTTGAGTGAGTACGCCAAGTACCACAGAGATCAAAGAAACATATACACCCATTATGTCGGTATTCCGCTAATTGTTTTCTCGGTTTTCTGTCTACTAAGTAAGCCTGCGTTTCTAGTTAGCGCGCCAATTTTTGGAGATATGATCATAAGCCCAGCGCTCTTTGTTTGGGCAATTGGTAATGCGTTTTACATTAAGTTAGATATAAAACTTGGCATAGTGATGACGCTTTTTACGGGGGCTATGGTCTATTTCGCTCAACCCATCGCACAGAATGAAGTGGGAACATGGCTTGCTATTTCACTTGGTATTTTTATTGGTGGTTGGGTGCTTCAATTTATTGGTCATCACTATGAGGGTAAAAAGCCTGCGTTTGTCGACGACATAATGGGGCTGGCGATAGGACCACTATTTGTGCTTGCGGAATTAAGTTTTGAGCTAGGCCTTCGAAGTGCACTTAAGGAAGAGATAGAACGCCGTTCTGGCCCTGTAAAGTAATCACTTCTAAACAACGCGTTGAAATAACCACTCTCAACGCGTTATTACAAACTAGGGCCTAGGCTTGCATCTTGGCTATTGTCTCTTTACGCAACTGAAGCTTAGATTCAGCAAAAGACTGTCTAGGCAACATCTTCAACTTTTCTGCATAACCCATGGCCGTTGCTAAAACCTGCTCTTGAGGCACCGCGGCGTCGATAAAGCCCGCTTTCACTGCTTCTTTACCTTGGTAAATACGTGAAAAAAGCAATGCTTCAGTTTGAGACGTATTCGCTAGTCTAGCTTTGGCTAGCTCCATACCGAAAGGCGGCAGCACCATACCAATGGCGGTTTCATTAAGCCCATATTTAGTATCTGCGTCTTTACCAATACGCAAGTCGGCAGCTAAAAGCATAATAGCGCCCATTGCAATGCTGTGACCTTCAGCAGCAACGACAACAGGTAGTGGGAAGCTATAAAGACGTACGATTAACTCAGCGCCTTTTGATACCAACTCGTGTTGTTTTGCTTTGTCGTCGGCTTTCATTACCGATAAATCAAACCCGCCGCAAAACTTGCCTTCACCGCCGTGTAATACAACCGCTTTTGCGTTTTGCTCTGCTTCATCTAAGGCATCGTTAAACTGCTGAATAAGCTCAAAGCCAACGGCGTTAACTTTTCCGTCGTCAAAGGTGATTACTGCAATATCGTTATTAATAGCTAAATTAAACGCCATGGTATGTCCTGTCACTTTCTTAGTAGGAATTAATTTACGTTACGCTCTGTTAAGCGCAACTTTCTAGCAGTGATTGTAGGTAATTGATTTCTTTTATGATAGTGCTTTAGGCTTCATCTTCGGGATATGTGCTATGAATATCGGTGATAATTCGCGGAAGTTCTGCAATAAGCTTCTTTTTATATCGGCGTTGTCTGCGACGCGCTTTCGCGTTATTAGCACGCCATTGCGCACGTTTATCTTTCACATTTCGCTCTAGGTCTTGGCCATCCTCTATTAAAATTGCGTCGTTAATGGTTGTTCGTTTTGTCATACTAAAACTCCAGTTTTAGCTGCTTATTGCGCCATTGTTTCGAGCGTTGGTTGAGTGCGTGAAGCGAGACACTCTCAGTGGCTATTTGTTTGGCAAGGTTTAATGCTGCGCTGGCTTGCTCGTCGGTCAGGTTGTTATAGGCCGGCGAGGGAATGACCTCATACCACGCACAGCCGACAATATTGTCTAAAATCACCCGCATAAAGCAGTGGTCATGATGTATTGGCCAGGCGTTTTTCTTTGTAGATGCAATAGAAGGGAGCACACTTTTCGCGTAGTGTAGAAATTCTCGTAGGTTCTTCGTGTGCTCCGTTGATTTTGAAAGATAAGCGTGTGGGAATTGGTTCTGAAGGGAAGGTGTGTGCATGCGTGATTTAGCCCTCGTCCAATTCGTTTACGCACTTTTATTACGACATAGCAAGAGTTTACACGACACCAGTGAAATTCAGAGTTACACTATTTTTAGTTTTTCGATGTTTAGTTTATTGATTCTTAGTTTTACGAGTTTTAGCCTAGCGCTAAATGCTCATTATTAATTACATGGTTGGTTAATGCGCCCTCATTTAAAAATTCTTGTTATAGAAGATGCTGTTGATTTATTGGAACAAATCACCTCGAGTATAGGCAACACCATCACTTACTTTGACCGAAGTGACGTTGAAATAAGCCTGCTTGAAGCGAACTCCGTTGCAAAAGCACTGCAATTTGTTCGTGAAGACGGTGACATTCAGGCTGTGGTATTTAGCTGGGATGTGGTGGCGAAGGTTAAAGAGCTAACAGACGTAGTGCCTTTAAATGGCGTACTTAATGAAAATACGAGCCCCGCAGCCGAAAGCGTCAGTTCACAAAACGCGAACGAGAAAACCACAGCCGAAAGGTCGTCTGCACGCAACGCTGTTATTGATAATAACGCCAGAGTTATCGACGCCATTAAACGCATTCGGCCTGAACTTCCCGTGTATGTCTTAGGTGATGCAGTAAAAGGGCTAGATATAGTAAACCAAGCCAATGGCATTGAATCATTCTTCTATCGTAACGACATTATTTCAGACCCAGAGTCCATTTTGGGTTATATCATCAATGACTTTGACGATAGAAACGAAACGCCGTTTTGGACTGAATATAAAGACTATGTGGTAGAGTCTAACGACTCGTGGCATACGCCAGGTCACAGCGGTGGCGCAAGCTTTAGAAATTCACCCTACATTAGTGATTTTTATCGTTTCTTTGGCCGTAACGTGTTTGTTAGTGACTTATCGGTAAGCGTAGACTCGCTGGGCTCCTTATCAGATGGCACCCACGCGATCGGAAAAGCGCAAGCCGCTGTTGCCAATACATTTGAAGTTCGCCATTCCTATTTCGTCACGAATGGTTCTTCGACATCAAACAAAATTATTTTGCAGACGCTGTTGCGTGAGGGCGACAAAGTTATTGCCGACAGAAACTGCCACAAGTCAGTGCACTACGGCATTATTCAGGCGCGAGCCATGCCTGTGTATTTAGACAGTGTATTTAACCCTGAATATGGTATTTTTTCACCGCCTAGAATGGCGCAAATTAAGCAGCTTATTGAAGAAAATACTGACGCTAAACTTATCGTACTGACGGGTTGTACCTATGACGGGTTACTTACCGATCTTAAGCAGGTGGTAAATTTAGCCCATGAGCATGGCATTAAAGTGTTCATTGACGAAGCATGGTTTGCGTATTCCTTGTTTCACCCTGCATTGCGTGACTACTCGGCTATCGCCGCTGGGGCAGACTATATTACTCACTCTGCGCACAAAGTGGTGTCGGCGTTCTCGCAAGCATCCTTTATTCATGTAAACGATCCAGATTTCGATAAAGACTTCTTTAAAGAAGTGTTTGCAATTCACACCAGTACCTCGCCCAAGTATCAACTCATTGCCTCGCTTGATGTATGTCGTCAGCAGCTGGAAATGGAAGGCTACAAAATCCTTAATGAGCTTCTAAGCAATGTTGCCGAACTCAAATCGCAAATGGCCAAGTTCAAGCGACTTAAAATACTCTCGCCTAGTGACTTTGCAAATATGTTTTCTCACTTTGAAAGCGATAACATTGGGCACGACCCGCTTAAAATCTTAATTGACGTATCTGCGCTAGATTACTCTAATCAAGAAATACATCGTTTCTTGATGGACGAAGTCGGTTTAGAAATAGAGAAGTTCACTCATAGCACTATTCTAGTACTGCTTACGCTAGGTGGAATGCGCTCTAAAATTGTAAGGCTGTACAACGCGTTAAAACGTCTTGATGATGGCGCCGTTAACCTAAGCAAGCGCAAGAGCAAAAGCCCGTTACCGGCAGACATTCCACCAATTCATTTAGACGACCTTCCGTCAAAAGCGTTTTTCAGCCCCAGGGAAGCCATACCATGGCAAAACAGCGTTGGACGCACAGCAGCAGGTTTAATTACACCGTATCCGCCTGGTATTCCGCTTATTGTTCCTGGACAGAAAGTGGAACAAGCGCATATTGATTACCTTCAGGCACTGGCAAGCCAGAAGCTTACCGTCCAAGGTATTTACGACGGTGAAATTTATGTTGTCGCTGAAGAATAAACTGAACTAATAAATAAAAACCTAAAAGTTAAAAGGAATTAAAAATGATGAAAAGTTCTTTGCTTGTATGCGGCTTAATGTCAGGTCTTGCTGCTTCACCCTTGAGCGCTAACGATTATGTAACAAGCGAACAGTTACCTGAGTGGTTTAATACATCATTGAAGAAAGAGGCGAGGGACTTGCCTCGCACCCGAGTCTCGCTACCGGTATTTCCTATCAACGCAACCGCCATTGGTACGTGGTCTGAAGCTAAACCAATTGATGACTATTGGTATTTTACCGTTGATATTGGTTCAGAGTCTCCCGTCGAATGCTGGGCTTTTCAAGACTATGACGGCTTAGCAAACTCTCTTGTGAATATGATGAAATATGCAGTATCCAATATTTCAAAAGCACAGGAGAAAGTGCTCGATAGCCAGTTTAATTTTAGTTTAGATATGTCAACGATGGGTGATACACCGGTTTTCGCCTATAACTTGCTGTACAACCTTGGTGAGCCTGAACAGCGCGTGTCGGGCCTGCTCAAAGGGATGTCTGCTGAAACAGCAAATGGCCTTCAAGTGTGTTTACACAATGAAGTCGGCTACCGAGAAACATTTAAAGACGTGTTTGCCTCTTTTGTGAATGCCGTAGACAAATCCTCAAACCCGCAGCCTTTCTTTCACGCTATTAATGGTATGAAAATGCACGGCGAATTAGTGGGAGTAGTGTCGGAAAAGTTTATAAAAGATGCCGACGGCGATGTGGAGATTGTTGAGACAACGTCGTTAATATTACCCGTCGACGAAAACACGGTAGCCTCCACTGATGTTCGCGTTCGCTCTTGGAGCCGGGCTGATGGTACGCTAATTAACGCTTATCAGTATGCAGTAGAAAATAGTGAATTAAGTTCTGCGATGGGCGTTTCTATGCCAGACGATAAATGGGTGTTAGAAGGTGAAATTCAAGGGAAGGCAATTTCTTCTGAACTCGCTTTCACTGGAGAGTTTATTTCAAACTTTGGTGCCTATCTTGAAACGCAAAAACTTGCGGCATCAGATAAAACGTCGGCTACCTATTATATGTGGAATGCTGACACAGACCCCACCCAGGCGACAGCTACAGAGTTGCAAAAAAATGGCACTGAAAATGGCTTATTAAAACTGACTGCGGACGTCATAGGTTTTAAAGTCAACTATACAGTGGATGAGGCGTTTATCATGCAAAACGCTGAAATGAAAATGGGGCCTATGGATTTCCACATTTCACCCATGTATGTGTCTGGTAAACCAACAGAGTTGTAACTCGGCTTTCGATAACTTATGAAACATACAATAGTCAGAAAAAAAGTCGCTATTATCACATTATTGCTTAGCCTTTTCGCTTACAACACTGTTTATGCGCAAAGCTCGCCTAAGTTCGCAGTAATTCCCCTAACGTTAAGCGACAATGTGTCATTGCCCCTTGGTAAGGAGATATTGCTCGATGTGAGCGTCTACGATCCCGACATGGTTAGCTCGGTTTTAGGCCAGTGGAGTGGAATAGAAATAGTGGGTCACCGCAATGGTGTATTAAGGCTTTCGATAAGTGAGAATGTGATGGCGGTGGTAGATGCCCAATCCCCACACCCTCAATATCTTGCTAATACATTCGTAATCGACTACGAAGAAGCATCGGTGAAAGAGGTAGTCTCAGCGTTTTTAGCTGAACATGGCAAGGGTGTAATCACAAAGAAAGTAGGCAGTAGTACTAGCCATGAAGAATCGAAGGTGGAAAGCAATCCTGCTGAGGTAGGCGCGAAGATTGAAGCATTCATTGCAAACTATATTACTGAGCCTTCTTATATTCACAGCTTCTCTTTTGCATCGACTGTTGCGAAATCTAGAAGCGGAGATTGCACAGAGTACGCGGTACTTTCTGCCGCATTAGCACGAGCACTTGCTATCCCTGCCAGAGTAGTTATTGGTACGATAATAGTTGAAGATGACAGTAGTGTAGAAGCGATTGGTCATGCATGGAATGAATTTTGGCTTGATGGGTATTGGCGGCGAATAGACGCAGCAATGTACGGTGCTGAACCTCTCAAAAAGTATTATTTACCCTCACATATCTTAAATAACGAGGGGCCTGGTTATGCTCTGGGTCTATCGAAAGCGGTATTAAATGCCCCAGAGAGTATTACCGTTGTTTCTGAGAAAGATAGATAACACCTTCTGTTATCGGAATTTAACAACGCCTTTTTTACTCACCTATTAAGACTTGTTGCTTTGTGTTTTGGGTTTCATACCTTACACTTGCGCCGAAAGTTATAAAAAGGGCAGTGCAAATGAAACTAAGTGACGTGAAAAAGCTTCATCAAAAGAAATTTAGAACGCAGTTCGGATTCTATTTGGTGGAAGGAGAGCACTTAGTTTTAGAGTTAATTAATGTTGCTCAGCATGACAGCAGTACATTAGGTGATATCACCCTTTATGTGACTGCTAATTATGAGGCGTGGGTGAAAGAAAGACTTGATTCTTCAGTCTCTAATATAAAGGTAGAATCGGTATCGTCTCAACAAATGCAGCAACTCAGCGATACTAAGTCACCTCAAGGTATAATTGCTCGCGTTCCACTTCCTAACACTTCGTTATGTTCAGAGCGGTCACAAACCAACATTTCAGCAACCAAATCCAGTGCCGAAAAGTACATTTATTTGTATGAAGTTCAAGACCCCGGCAACTTAGGCACCATACTAAGAACGCTAGCGTGGTTTGGCGATTTTACGCTATTACTGAGCCCTAACAGTGTGGACCCGTATAACTCGAAAGTTGTACGCTCAAGTATGGGGGCTATTTTCCATGTGAACATGGAATTAAACGTAGCGCTTGAAAGCCTAGGCGAGCGGTTCGAACGTTTCGCTTTCTTGGATATGAATGGTAGTAATATCACCTCTAACACCTTTGGTGATTATCAGTGTTATCTGTTTGGTAACGAAGCCCGTGGCGTGCCTGTTGACGCACTATCAAAGCTAAACGCAACGGCGTATACCATTGCGGGAAGTGGTAATATTGACTCGTTAAACTTAGCCAGCGCTGTGAATATCTGCGCTTATGAATTAACCCGTTAAGCACACTCCCCTCAACTCGATTACGATAGGAAACAACCATGGCATTACAATGGTTCCCAGGGCATATGCACAAGGCCCTGAAAGAAATTAAAGAGTCGCTTAATCAAGTAGACATTCTTATTGAGGTGCTTGACGCACGTATTCCGTATTCAAGTGAAAACCCTGAAATTGCAAAAATACGCGGCGATAAGCCCTGTATTAAAATTCTTAATAAGTATGATTTGGCAGACCCAGAAATTACTGCGCGCTGGCAGGAGAGCTTAGAGAAAGAGCGCGGCGTGAAGACGATAACGACCTCTAGCGATAACCCGGGCAACAGCAAGCAAATTATGCAGCTGGTGAAAAGCATTTGTTCGTATAAAGAAGGTCAGCCTAAAGCAATTAAAGCTATGATCACGGGTATACCTAACGTGGGTAAATCGACGCTAATTAATATTTTAGCCGACCGAATCATTGCTAAAACAGGCAACGAGCCAGCTGTAACGAAAAGCCAGCAGCGCATAAATTTAGGTAGCGGTATTATCTTGTTTGATACACCGGGAGTACTGTGGCCTAAGCTTGAAAACCCACATTCTATTTACCGGTTAGCTTCATCAGGTGCTGTTAAAAACACCGCCATGGAATACGACGATGTCGGTTTTTTTGCGGCAGATTACCTTATTAAAGCGTATCCAGAGGTAATGAAGGAGCGCTATAAGCTGGACGAGTTGCCAGATACTGAAATAGAGTTTCTGGAAGCCGCCGCCAAAACGCGTGGAGCAATTCAAGCGGGTGGTCGCGTAAATCTTCATAAAATATGCGAGATCCTGCTTAAAGAACTGCAGTCGGGTAAGTTGGGGCGAATAACGCTTGAGACTCCAGAAATGCTGGCGGTCGAAAAAGAAGAAATGGCACTTGAGGCGGCGAAGAAAGCTGAAGCAAAAGCCAAGCGTAAAGCAAAATTCAAAACAGGCTCGTTAACGCCTGATAAGAAAGATCGGAAAGAAAAACGAGAAGAGAAGCGCCAAGAGCAAAGCCGTAGAATGAAGAAAAATAAATGATTACTTTTGATGCTTGCGCACTCGAAGGAAGAAGCGATAGGGTTTAATAAAATACCTAAGCATTAATCAGGAAACGACGTTGGACAATATTCAGTATTTTGATAAAGCGTTGTTTGAAACGCTTAAACAGTCGGCTGAGGAAAGTCCTCGCCGACGGGCTAATTTGAACGTACATAAATCTTATTCCGACATGGTACAGCGTTTGTTTATTGCAATGATGCCTGACTCCTACGTGCGGCCTCATCGACATGTACAGCCTCATAAGTGGGAGTTCTTCATGGTGGTAGAGGGCGAGTTAGACATTCTATTTTTCAGCGACGATGGCGACGTTGAAAACAGAGTAACGTTAACGGCTCATGGAGAGACCAGCGGAATTGAGATTCCTCCTAATACCTGGCACGCAACGGTGTGTCATAGCCCAGTAGTTTTCATGGAAGTTAAACAGGGTCCATACGAAGTCACCGATGATAAAGGCTTTGCAAGCTGGTCTCCTGAAGAAGGAAACGACCAGGTTCCCAATTTTCTAGCATCACTTAAGAAAGCGGCGGTGGGTGATAGCGTAGCCTTTTAAAGGCATTTCTTGTCTAATTACGCACTCATAGCATGCTTTAGACGCTTTCCTTTTTGGAAAGTCATTGCTATTGCTTATCTACATGGTATGGTTAAGGATAAGTAACAGAAGGCCGCTGCTATATATTTTAAAAGCACCGAGGCCAATACATTTAGCTTAGTCGCGGCAAAGGGCCGATTGTACAAGCACATTGTGAAAAGAGAATTATCATGCAAAACGTTTCAACTGGTTATTTTTATAATTTTAATTACTGATTGCACCTGACCGTCGGTGTTCAGGGGCAAGTATTGGCTTCTGGGCACTGCAGGTAGAACGTTTTGCAAAAGCCCAGAAGGTATCACCATCTGGGCTTTTTTAATGCCCGTAATTCTCGGTAAAAGACAATGAAAGAAATCACACTAGGTGACATCAGAAAGCAGCACAGAGTTAAACAGGAAGTCGTAGCAATGGCGTTATCGGTCACAGCTTCTGGTGTAAGTAAGTTGGAATCAAAACGTATTCAGGACGTTTCACTTCAACGTGCAGCTGCATATTTAGCTGCGGTTGGCGGGAACATGAAAATTGAAGTAACTATGCCTGATGGCGCTACTTTACAAGTAGGGTAGTAGGGCGTGTTAATTTGTTGCTGCATAAATGCACAGCAAGGAACGACAAATCCTAGTTGTAATACCAGTCCTCATAGATAATTACCCATTCAGTGAGACTTAAAATGTTCGTAATCGCGGCGTGTTACCGAAGGTATAAATATGGCTAATCCAACCACTTCTGGGTTGGACTTGCCATGTTATTGATTACTTTTTAATACAAGTTGGCACTACGTATCCTAGTGATAGTATGCCGCGCTATTTTCTCTAAAGCGGCGTGACGTAGCAAACGTGTGTAGCCATTCGTTAAAGGAAATACCCCGCGCACTCTGCTCATTATAAAATGGGCTAGGTGAGGATACTGGGAAGGCATTATCTTCACAAAAATCGTTAAGCACCATGTGACAGGTGCCTTCACCAAGGTAAAATTGATAATTCCATGTGAAAGCTGACAGCGCATGAAGTGACGCATTAGCCTGAAGCTGCCAGCCAAGTATGTAGCCTAAATCAGATTCTGTTACACCCCATGTCGTTGGGTCTAAATTACCTCTAGAGACCTGATCAGAGATTTTAGAAAACTGAATTTGAACAATGTCGGTTCCTGTTGAATATTGCGCAAAACGGTTCCAAGGGTACTGATAAGCTAATCGCAACATCACCTGCTTATTGAGCGTTAGATGGTTAAAATTGCCAATCAGTGATTGGAAATTACGTGGTAGTGTATCTTCTATCCCCCAAGGCCCTTGATAGTTTAGTACTGTTTGCGTAAAGCCTCGGGATATAACACCAAGCGACGCATCTGCGAAGAGGGCAACCTTTGTGCGACCAAACAGTGATTGGAAGTAGGGGAAGTTGAACGTTGCACCATAACCGCCCGCACTGCTTCCACTGAGTAGCACTTTGTTGGGTGAAAAGTCATCGTTGTTCAGTTTTTCTTTAATCCACTGCATAACAACTAGCGCGTTGTCGTGACCACGGTGCTTTAAAGTAACTTCGGCACCAGGTAGACCTGTAACGATACCAAGCTCGTCAACGTACTGCGTGTCTTTTGAGCCTAAGTGTAGGTCGCCAGTACAGTAGGGAATGAAAACTTTTGACCACGTTTGAAAAGGGTTTTCTTGTGTATCTTCAAATATTCCGCCTGAAATAAATGGCGTATTTTCGATTACGGCTGATGGGTTATAAGCGGCTCGCGACATCGGGTTGTCGTCAAACTCAAGCTGCATTGACGCTAAGCAAGTGGCACTGTCCCAGCAGGCGCCGCCACCATTGAAGTAGATAAGTAGGTTATCACTTTCTCCTTGTTCGAAATAAAACGAGAATGGGTTGGATGCTAACCCCTCTGGTCCCGGTAAAGCAGGAAGAGAACATGATGGGTAAACGGTTTTTTCACCGCCGCCAGGTACTGATACCACCACCTCATTTTCAGGAGTGATTTGCTCCCATTGTGCAAAGGCATTATGGGCACAGAAACTCAGTGCCATTACAGCAAAATAGCGAAAACGTTTAGCGTAAGAATGCATAAACAATTCCTTTTGACATAGATAAACATGGTTTGAATAGTAAGTTTGATTCGGCTGTTATGAGAAAATTGAACTTCCTGAAACTTTCTCAATCGATCTCATTAGCGCGTAACTACGACAATTCATAGCGAGCGCTATACATTCATGATCGTGAATTGCGCCACGAACTGTGGCTATAGCCTACGCACTAGGTTATAGCATTTATCCACTCTGTCTAGCGTTGATGTGGCGTTTTAAAGCATTGAATAAACATATTTTTACGACTAATCGCTTTAACTAAAATACTTCTGGGTTAAAATATAGCTAAATCGATTACAAGGAGTCTTACATGGCCGTTCACGAAATTACCCACCCGCTTATTGCGCACAAACTAGGGCTTATGCGATACGCTAAAATTAGCAGCAAAGACTTTCGCGAGCTTGCCTCTGAAGTAGGGAACCTTCTGACTTATGAAGCAACGCGAACACTGCCTACGGAAAGAGCGACGATTAAAAGCTGGTCGGGGGATGAGGTAGAAGTAAGACAAATTAAAGGTAAGAAAATTACTGTTGTCCCTATTCTTCGTGCTGGCTTAGGTATGCTTGAAGGCGTACTGGAACTTATTCCAAATGCGAAGATTAGTGTAGTTGGTCTGTACCGTGATGAAGATACACTTCAGCCAGTTGCCTATTTTGACAAGGTAGTAAAAAACATAGATGAACGTACCGCACTGATTGTTGACCCAATGCTGGCAACAGGTGGTACGTTGATTGCAACAATCGATCTTCTGAAAAAGAAAGGCTGTCGAAGAATAATGGGACTATTTCTTGTTGCTGCGCCTGAAGGCATTAAAGCCGTTGTTGAAGCACACCCTGATGTTGATATCTTTACCGCCGCAATCGATGATAGATTGAATGAGAAAGGCTATATCCTACCGGGATTAGGAGATGCTGGAGACAAAATCTTTGGCACGCGCTAAGAGCGAAAATCTCTAAAAATTAAGTCATTGAGCAATTTGTTACACAACTCATCGAATTAGCGCTAAATTTCACGCGTTAAACGTTTAAGTTAATGATATAGTCAGAGGGTAGTCAGAGCGCACGCTTGCTACCCTTTTTTGTTTTTAAATCTGGGTAGTTAGTTTCGTGAAAAGAGCTAAAAATAATGAATAAAACAAAACTTACCCTAAAAGACGTTGCTGAACAGTTGGGCGTTTCAACGGCAACCATTTCAAATGCATTTAACCGCCCAGACCAATTATCAAAAGCGAAGCGCGAAGAGATTTTAGCGCAGTGCAAAAAGATTGGTTACAGCGGCCCCAATAAAGCAGCACAGATCCTCAGAAAGGGCACATCAAATATTGTGGCTTTAGTATTAGCCGACAGCATTTCATATATGGTGAGTGACCCCGTCGCGAGTACTTTTATTAAAGGTGTTTCTTCTGCGCTTCAAGAAAATGGCAAGCATTTGTTACTGTACGCGGGCGACTCTGACAGCATTCTTGATGTTGTAGATTTTGTTGATGGTTTTATCTGTTACGGACAACCGCGCAACAGCAACTTGGTAGCGGAGTTGGCAGTGTCGCCAAAACCTGTGGTCACCGTTGACTTTGATATCGAAGACAAGCCATCTATTAATATTGATAACGAAGAGGCGGCCTATCGCGTTGCGTCTCATGCGTTAAATGAAGGTGACAATGTGGCAATCTTTGGGCTTCGCCTGATTGACTCGCCTTCTACATGTCGTATTTACGATAGTCCGTTGATTGACGTAGACAGCTCAATTGCTCACCGTCGACTAGATGGTTATTTAAGGGCCGCTGAAGAAAAGAACATCACGGTAAGCAATGAGCGTATTTGGCACCTTCCAGAAAGTGACAGACACTTTGCAAGACAGGCTGCCAAAGAAGTACTGACCAGCTCTCCAAGACCTAATGTGGTTTTGTGTATGAGTGACATTATAGCCCTTGAGCTACTTCACTTAGCCTTGGATATGAATATTAAGGTACCGGAAGAGCTGAAAATTACAGGGTTTGATGGAATTGGGGAAGCCGAGCGTGCGCGCCCGCGTCTTACTACAGTTTGCCAATCCAGCAGTGGCAAAGGCGTAGAAGCAACAAAAGCACTGCTTAATCAAGTAACAGCAAAGAGTACGCTGCCTTTTGAATTGCAAGTCGGCGAGACGGTATAGGCTGAGCCAAGAGGTTCAGCCCGCGTTAAATAAGGTAGATTGCTTATCAAAGTTTAACGAGCAGCGATTGAAAAATGCGGCAAGTTTCTTTTCTTCAAAAAGATCGCCGCTTTCCTTCAAAGAAGCGGGCTGATTGAGTGCCGGTGGCGGGTATACACCATAGCCAGACAACAAACAGTGCCACGACGTAGTGCTGAAATGTCGACCAATACCTTGGCGCTTTATTTCCGCAACAATATCCCCTTTTCTGTACCACACATCAAGTAAACTAAGCAGTGATTCGGACAGCTTCATGTTAGCTCTGTTGTCTCTCCAATAGTCACTGTCGTTGCGCCCGTTTAGCTTGTAATGACACACGATATAATCTCGGACGCGTTCAAAGCGCTCTGAAACTTCCCGATTAAACGCCTGTCTCTGTTGAGCACTTGTTTCGTTGAACGAATAGTTGTCCGCGAAAAGCTCGATGCTCGTTTGAACTAGGTGTAGTGCGGTTGCTTCTAAAGGTTCAATAAACCCTTGCGACAAGCCTAGTGCAAGACAATTCTTCTCCCAGTGCCTTTCACATTGACCTACACGCATAGATAAATGCTTTGCTTCAACGTCGGTATTTTCCATCCCCAATGCGCGTCGCAATTCACATTCTGCAGCGTCTTTCTCTTGGTACTCCTGGCTATACACATACCCGTTTCCCGTGCGGTTGCGAAGCGGTATCTGCCAACGCCAACCGTTCGACATGGCAACCGATTCAGTTTCAACCGGTAAATTAGCGCATGCTGGTGTAGGCAACACAACGGCCGAGTCATTGAATAGGTTGTCACTAAAGTCCCTAAACGGTACGCCTAGCGTCTTTTGTAAAAGGAGCCCCGAAAAACCCGTGCAATCTATGAACAGGTCTCCATCAAGTTTTTGTCCGTCTTGACAGACGAGATGTGAAATGTCGCCAGATGGTGAGGTATGCACCGATTCAATATTACCAACAACGTGATATACGCCTTTTGATTTAGCGCGCTCGCGTAAAAATCGTCCAAGTTTTAGAGAGTCAAAGTGGTAGCCGTATTCTATATCGAATGGAAAATTATGTGAGGGAAGAGGGGCAAGGTTTTTCTTTGCCAAATACCCAGCCATAAGAAACTTATCAGGTCGAGTTTCAACATCGAGGCCCAGTCTTCTGGTTAAGGCGTTAACGTGAAATGCCCGTTCACTAAAAACATCTAACTGGCTAATAAAGGGGTGAGAATAGCTGTGTGAATCATTGCCATTCCAGCCCGTGAACTTGATATTAACTTTATACGTTGCTTGGCACTCTTCCATCCAATCATACTCAGGAATATCAAGAGTTTGAAAGAAACGCTTGAGAGTAGGTGTCGAGCCTTCGCCTACGCCTATAGTGCCAATGTCTTCTGATTCTATGAGTGTGATGGTCACAGCTTGATTAGCCCAGCGGTGAGCTAAAAGGTTGGCAGCCATCCAACCTGCTGTGCCGCCTCCAGCAATAACAATTCGGTGTGGTGTTGTCATTAAAGGCTCTGCAATAAAAGAAGGGTGAAATTAAACAGTATCAGAGTTGCGCATTACTGCCACACTTTACATGGCAGTAATGCAAGGCACGTATCCACTATCTAAAGGTGCGTGCCATTATTTTCGTGCGTTCAAAAGGGATGGTCCCTTTTAATAGAACGAATAGTTGAGGTTTAGCATATAAGAAGGACCAAACTCGCGGCGGAGCGTAACAATGCCCGCATCATCAATGGTTTCTTCTTTCTCATCAGTCAGGTTTACGCCTTGTAACGACACTCTTAGCCCTTCCAAGTACTCAATTCCGCTATCTGCAAAATCGTAGCTAATTTGAGCATCGACTTGGGTAACGGCGTTACGAGTTGCAGGCTCAATTTTGTTTGAACCTCCACGCTGATACGTAAGGAACTCAGAACGATCGGTTGCCGCAACCCTAATCTCAAAGCCGTTCATCTCATAGTACGCTGTAATGCTGTACGTATTGTCTGATTGGCCTGGAATGGCTGTTCCATCTTCAAGCTCCGCATCTAGGATTGTCGCAGAAGCGGCAATACCAAATCCATCCAGAGAGTCAGTGAGCATTCTCAAAGGAACATTGGCCGTTAGCTCAACCCCTTTCATTTCACCTTTTAGGCCATCTTCGAAGAATGAATAGAAGCCCTGGTCTGGCGGAGTTACTAAATCGCCCACTTCGTAAGGCGTGTCTTGCGGGCCGTAGTTACCCGCAACGTCCACTATCCTGTCATGGAATCCAGGGATGAAGTAGTTAGCACCGTCATTGGTCACGTCGTTCGTGAAATCAATAAGCTGGTTACCGTCGCGGGTCCAATTAACCAAATCTTTATAGAAAAGCGCAATTGAGACATAACCTTCTTCATCGAAGTAGTTTTCAAATGAAATGTCAAAGTTGTTGGCTTCTAACGGACGAAGGGTTGGGTTACCTGTAAATTTAGACCAAGGCGACCCGAACTCTCTCACCGCTGCCTCAGAATTTTCTGTGGCAATCAGTTCAATATTTTGATCAAACTTAACAAAGCCCGATGCTTTCATTTGGTCGATACGTGCTCGACTAATGGTTTTCGATGCCGCAAAACGCAAATAGCGATTCTCATTAAGTTCGACACTTACGTTCAGGCTAGGGAGGAAGTGAGAGTAATCATCGCCATCGGTAATAATACAGTCCGCATCAACCACTTCGTTGCCATCGTCGTCACACACGGCAAAGTTCGGGCCTACAATACCAATGAAACCCGTTGAGCTTTGGTCCGTTTGTACATATTGTGCACCCACGTTACCTTTTACATTGAAACCTTGAACTTCAGTCTCAAAGTCTAGCTGGGCGTATAATGTAGTTACTTCTTCATCAATGGTGTAGGTATCACCTAAACGATCAGGCTCTAGAAGCCCTGCATCATTAAGCGTATATTCACCATCGTTGTAAGGGGCAAAGCCGTCGTAGGCTACAACGTAACCCATGCCAGCCCAGGTTAAGTCAGCTAAGCCGTTGTACAGATACTGCTCAGGGATCGCTTCAGAAAATGGATAAGATGAAGCGGTTGCGAAGAAACCTTTGTTATCTTTTGCTTTGTATCGGTCGCTATAGTTTACGCCGGCCGTAAAAGTGTTGAAGATTCCCCAATCTACATAACCAACTGCCTCAAAACGTATTGTGGTCAACTCTTCTTCAAAATCAGCAAAGTTCAGGAAGCCGTCTTGGGCGTTGAAATAGCTGTAAGGTTGACCATTTGCCTGTAAAACATCGGTGGTAAACTGATCGGCAATGTTAGCCATACCGCCCCCCCAAACTTGAGGACCCGCAAGCTGTAACATGGTGGGATCAGAGAATGCATCAAGGCCGCTACTGCCGGTAAAGTAAATACCATCAGTGCTCATTTCGAATTGACGTGAACCTAATTGCCCTTCGCCGAGCGCACCAGAACGCGCTAAACCAGCGTATGATTCACCACGCAAGTCACGTTTGTTCGACTCACTGTCTGCCACATCTAAAGTAAGAGACCACTCATCGGTTATGTCGTATTTGATATTTAAACCGAAGGTTTGAAGCTCGCCATCTTTTTGCGCGGGATCTGTACGCAGTACTGGATTCGCGTTAACTTGCGTGCCCGAGTTGTTAATGCCTGTACCACTTACATTTGCCGCAGCGAAGGGTTCGATGAAACCGCGAATCACACCTGAGTCGGAATAATCAATATCTAGCGCATCAAAAACAATGTCTAGTCTATCGGTGGGACGCCATTGAAGAATGGCTGAAATCGTGTCGCGTTCTAGCACGCGGCTAATGGCCTGAGTGTCTAAACCAAACGGAAGCACCTGACCATCGTCATTCTCACCATATCCCCAAACACCGTATTTTCTCTCGTTTCTGGGGGACTCCGTTGATGCAATGGCAAGTGCGAGACCTACCGTGTCATCTGCAAACTTTTCTACAAAGGAAAGAGCAAAACGGTTGCCGCTATTGTCGAACTCTGGATTATCTGAATCGTTGCCACCAAGTTCGTAGACCCCAGTGACGGTAAGGGTTTCCTGGGCTGCTAGAGGACGTACTGTTTGCAAGTCTACTGTACCGCCAATACCTTGGACAATAAGCGAAGCGTCAGAGGTTTTGTAAATTGTGGCACCTGTCATGATTTCAGCAGGGTATAAGTCGTACTCTACGCCACGGTTATCGCCAATACCGATAAGCTCTCGTCCGTTCAGCGAGGTGCCGGTAAAGTCTTCTTTGAAGCCACGTACCGAAATACCAGACGTTCGTCCGCCTACGCGCTCACCTGATAGGCCTGGCAAGCGGGCAAGTGATTCTGCGATTGAAGAGTCTGGAAGCTTACCAATGTCTTCTGCGGAAATGGCCTCAACAATGGAATCGTTGTCCATTTTCACCGCTTGGGCGCGCATCAAAGAGCCTCGAATACCCGAAACTTGAATAATTTCTACTTGTTCGTCGTCTGGTGTGTCTTGTGCTACTACTGAACCGCTGTTAAGGGCGGCGGTAATAGAAATAGCGATTAACGCAGGTTTAAACGTACTGGTGTGCTTCATGAGTCATACCTTGCTGAGTGTGTTAAACAAAGGTTTTATTATTTACAACGCTTTAACAATAGTAGTTGTTTTACTCATACGCAAGTGTTTTCTTAATTGTTTAAGAAAGGTGTTTGCAAATACAGGTAATAATCGGCTATTTGTGGCTAGCAAGAATGCTTAATGCTTTTTCTTGCTACCTCTAGATAGTACCGAGAAAGTTTGGATAACGCCGATTGAAATCTGGCAAAGAGCTGAAGGGGGAGTGGCAAATTTTTTAGAGAATGAGAAGCGGACAATAAATGCTATAGCCCGCAACAGATATGAGGTTCAGAGACCGCTTATTTTAGTTAGGTTACTTGACGTTGGGATTTAGTCCCAAACCAGTTCTTTAAAGTGCTTGCGACACATTGATTCATAGGTGTCGTTGCCGCCAATTTGTACTTGATCACCATTTTTTACAGCATTGCCATTTTCGTCTAAACGCACCACGAAACTTGCTTTTTTACCGCAATGGCAAACGGTTTTTAGTTCAGATAGTTTATCTGCCCAAGCCAGCAAATAATGACTGCCTTCAAAGGTTTCACCTAAAAAGTCGGTACGCAGGCCGTAGGCTAGTACCGGCACATCAAGTTCATCAACTACGTCCACTAGCTGCTTTACTTGTGCCTTTGTTAAGAACTGTGCTTCGTCAATAAAAATGCAGTCGGGCTTTAACGCTTCGCAGTCTTTGCTTATTGAGGCAAACAAGTCATCGCCTTTTGCGTATAGCTTGGCATCTGCTTGTAAGCCGATACGAGAAGTGACTTTCCCAACGCCGTATCGATCATCAAGCGCTGCGGTATAAATCACTGAATGCATACCGCGTTCACGGTAGTTATAAGCTGATTGGAGGAGTGATGTAGACTTCCCTGCGTTCATTGCAGAGTAATAAAAATAAAGTTGAGCCATGGTTATTAGTAGTTTTCGTTATACCAAGAAATAAGGTCGTTGGCGTTCATTGGTCTAGCGAAGTAAAAGCCTTGCAAATAGTCGGTTCCAAGCTGCGACAAATGTTGCCTTTGCTGCTCAGTTTCGATGCCCTCTGCAATGGTTTTACAGCCAAACTCTTTAGCCATTAAAAGTGTTGCTCTTATTATGGTATCACTCTCTTCAGAGCTATTCTGTATAAAAGAGCGGTCAATTTTAATAAAATTGAATGGCATAGATTGAAGACGGTTTAAAGATGAATAACCTGTACCAAAGTCATCAATTGATATTTTGACATCACGGGCTACAAGTTCGCTCACTCGTTTAGTCACTAGATCTTTATCAATAGCGAATACGCTTTCAGTTATTTCTAGGTAGAGGCGTTCTGGTGAAATTTTAGTTGTGCTGAGGGCATTGTCTAAAACTTTAAAGAAGCTATCATCGAGCAGTTGCGCGACTGATACATTTATCGACATTGCGAGACCGGGTTTGAACCGCCAATGTGAAAGGTCGATAAGCGCTCTATTTAATACCCACGCACCTATTTCTGGCATTAGCCCGCTGCGCTCTGCAAGGGGGATAAATACCGCAGGAGAGATATTTTCTCCGTCGCAGTTCCACCGTAAAAGCGCTTCTACTGACGACAAGGAGTTTGTCGTGACGTCAATGATAGGTTGATAAAAAACAGTAAACTCACTATTTTCAATGGCTAATCTTAAGCGTTCACAAAGGCGCTGCTCTCGCTTTATTTCGTTGTGCAACGTTTCGTTAAATACGCCAATAGAGCCTCTTTGCTTACGCTTTTGATCATACATAGTCAGGTCGGCCTGTTGAATTAAATCAACAGCGCTGTCGCCATGAACGGGGAACATAGCGATGCCGATAGTGGCGTCTAACGTTACCTGATTGTCGTTCGCAATAATGGGTATAGTGACGCCACTGCGCATAGCGTGTGCTACGGCCTTTGCGGTATCAACATTAGCATAAGGAATTACGGCGACGAATTCGTCTCCTCCCCATCTTCCTAGGTGATTTTCTTCCGTATAGTTACGAAGTCTGTTGGCAATTTCGGCAAGGACAATATCGCCGACTTTATGTCCTAAACTGTCGTTAACTTGCTTGAATCCGTCTAAGTCGATAAATAAAAGGGCGAGCGAGTTATCAAGGGCACGTGTAGTGTCTATCAAATTGTTGAGATGCTTGAGAAAGCCATTGCGATTAAGCAAATTTGTCAGTGGATCTCTGTTAGACAACCGATATAAATCCGCCGTTCTTCTTTCCACTTCCGCTTCAAGGTTGGCGTTAGATGCATCGAGCTTTTCGTTTGAAGCTATGAGTAGTTTGTTTACTTTAACTGTTTCACTACGTTCAATACGCATCTGTTCCATCAAACTATTATTCTTAGCTTTAAGGTGTAACGTACTGATGAAAAAGCGATGGTAGCGAAAAGCACTGGCGAAAATACCAAACCAGAAAACCAAGCCAAGCACACCTAAAATAAAAAATTTCCCGCTAGCATCTATTAACGCACATAACGACATAGGTACAAGAAGAGCAGTAGAGTAGAATCCGACGAGTTTCATGTTCGGAGACAGGACGGTTCCAGCTCCTCCGGACATAGCGGCGAGTACAACCATAGTCGCTGCTAGTTCGACAGTTGTCATGGATGAATAGAAAAGCACTGAATAAAGCGCCCAAATACAACCCGTAACATAGAGACCGGTCGAAAACCGAATCAAAGCAGGGCGCGGGTTATAAGCTTTTCCTGCCAAATTAGTGCGCCAATATAATGCATCAATTAGCCTCAGAAGTGAGACGCACACCATTACTCCCCAAATCTGTAGTTTATTTGCAAATGTTGAAGGGGAGTCGCTTTCAAAGAAAAATACCAGGCCAGAAAAGGCAAATATCGTCATCAAGAAGCCGACAAAGCTATTGCCAATTAGCATGTCGGTTGTGTCTCGTTCTATTTCAGTTTGTGATATCGATTCTTGATACGTGTTCAAACGGATAAAGCCTTAATTACATTGTGATTCAAATTTAATGCATTACTTCAAAAGCAAATTTAGTCGTACAGAGTAGCGGGAAGCGTACAAACTTAAGTGCACTAAATGATTGTAGTATAGGCTAAATATAATACATATGACGGGGGCATTTTAAAATTCGACTAAAGCAACCCGCTTTTAGTCTATCTATGTTTTTCACAGTTCGTTCTAAATACCTGAAAGTGTAGTGTTCTTAATCGATATTGCTTTTAATTTCTTATCTGCGATGTGAACCGCTAAATATAGCTAAAACTTTAGTATACAAAAGTTGAATAAGGCGCTGCGCAAGAGTAAAAACTTTTCACAGGATGTTTACAATGTTGTTCCTTTGTTATAAATTCTTAATCGATTAAGTTTAAATTGTGCTACCGCCTCCCTACGTTAAAGGGGCAGAGGCTACCTTGGATTTAACAAATTCAACACATTGTCGGAGAAAAAATGAACAAAAATCACACACTCAACGCTTTGACCCTAGCGATTTGCGCCGCTTTTTCGGGCTCGGTTATCGCGCAGGAATCATCAACAGCTGATGCTGACGCAAAGTCGAAAGAAAAATTCGAACAGATTGTGGTTACCGCTGCACCGGGTGGTGCAACGATGCAAGAAGCTAGTGTTTCTGTAAGTGCATTCGACGAAGACGATATTCTTAAACTAGCTCCTCGTTCTACCGCTGAGGTATTTCGCGCGTTACCCGGTATTCGTGCCGAGTCTTCAGGCGGTGGCGGTAACGCAAATATTACTATTCGCGGTATTCCACTTGCGACGGGTGGTTCTAAATTCTTGCAAATCCATGAAGACGGTTTACCTGTTTTAGAATATGGTGATATTAACTTTGGCAATGCCGATAACTTTTTACGCTACGACTGGTCAGTAGCGAATGTGGAAGCAGTACGCGGTGGTTCAGCGTCAACATTCGCAAGTAACTCGCCAGGCGGTGTTATTAACTTGATCAGTAACACGGGCGAAGTAGGTGGCGGTGCCATTGGAACGTCATTTGGCGTCGATTACGAAGAGTTTCGTTTAGATTTTCGCTATGGCGGTGAAATTAGCGACGACCTTTACTACCACATTGCTGGCTTTGCCCGTGGTGGAGAGGGCCCGCGAGAAACGGGATACAATGGCGACCAAGGCGGTCAGGTTAAGTTCAATATCACTAAGATGCTAGATAACGGTCACATCCGTTTCTTCTATAAAAACCTTGATGACAAAGTATCAACATACCTTCCTTCTCCGGTATTGGTGAAAGGCGATGGTGAATATGGCCCAGTACCTGGTTACGATGCTAGCTCACAGGCATTAAACTCAGCTTACAACACAAACATTTCTACTTTTGACAGCTATGGTAACCCAGAGAATCGCGACGTTCGCGATGGCATCGAATCAAAAGTAAACTCATTTGGCGTTGAAGTTGACCTCGAAGTGGCTGAAAACTTGTTCTTATTAAACAAGTTCCGTATTTCAGATATCTCAGGTGGTTTTATTGCTCCATTTACTGATGGATTTCCAGCGGGCCCTGGCGATGTATCGAATTTCGCTTCTGCACTTTGTGCCGGCGCTACTGACGGTGACGGAAACGCGCTGAATTGCGACAGCACAAGTGTTGTGCTCGCGAACGGACCTGGCGCTGGTGAAGTGTACACAGGACAAGCATTTACAAACCTTCAGTTCGACACAAGAATCAACGATCTGGGTAACATGATCAACGATTTCAGCTTGCGTAAAGAATTTGATAACGGTATCGACCTCACAGTAGGTTATTACTACTCAAACCAGGACATCGCCACAAGCTGGTCAAGCTGGCAGACATTTATTCAGACCCTAGATGGTGACAATTCACAGCTTCTAACAATTACAGATGGCGATGGCGTGGAACTTGTTTCAAACGGTTTATTGTCACCAAGCTTCCTTTCGTGGGAGTGGGACTTAAACTATGTAACAAAAGCGCCGTACATGAACGTTGGTTTTGAATTGTCAGATAACATTCTTGTTGATGCATCGGTACGTCATGACACGACCGAAGCTTCAGGTGAACTCATCAGCTCATGTTGCGGCGGAAATGCTGACTTCGACCTAAACGGTAACGGAACTATTGAGCAAATTGAAGATGCTTCAGCAATCAACAGCGGCTTCATTAGCGGTGGTGTTATCAACTTAAATCGCGCCGGTGCGTCTTCTCAGATTGTTGACTACAGTGCGAATAATACGTCTTATTCAATCGGTGGTTCGTACCTACTAAGCGACAGTCAGACATTCTTTGCCCGTTACTCAAAAGGTGGCCGTGCTATTGCCGATCGTTTACTGCAGATTGGCGGTACACTGAATACAGACGGCAGCTTAACAAGCACAACATCGGGTTACGATACAACGAAGCAATTCGAGGTAGGTTACAAGTACGGTACGAAAGACCTCATGGTTAACGCAACCTTGTTTGATACTGTTACTGAAGATACGCAAGCAGAGGTAACCAGTGGTTTAACCTTTATGCGCGAATATGAAGCAACAGGTTTAGAGCTTGAAGGCCGCTGGACAGCAACTGATAATTTCGTGCTATCCGGTAACTTAACGTGGACAGACGCTGAAATCAGTAAAGACGTAAACAACCCTGCACTTGAAGGAAATACTCCACGCCGCCAAGCAGATTGGATTTGGACTATTACCCCTGAGTACGTTACAGATACATGGTCTGTTGGTGCCTCACTACAAGGCTCGACAGAGTACTATGTTCAGGACAATAACGACCTTAAACAAGAGGGTTATAACCTTGTAAACTTGTTTGCCACTTATTGGGTGAACGACCAATTTTCTGTGTCGCTTAATGTGAATAACGCCACTGATGAATTTATCATCACTGAGTCAGAAGAAGGTTCAGCAGAAGTTGGTAGCTACATCAGAGCACGTCCATTGAACGGCCGTACTACAGTACTGTCGCTTAAATATATGTTCGACTAACGAGCAAGTATCTAGTGCAAAGGTACTAGTTATTGTTCAATTAACGCCCGCAATTGATGCGGGCGTTTTTTATTTATTCACTCTCTGCGGTTTTGAGTAGTTGAAGCTGCTTGGCGATTGCTGCAGAAAGTTGGTCAATTAAATGGCTATGTTTCTTATGAATAACGTGTACCAATTCGTGTTCCACTAGAGGTATATACTCAATTCCAGATTGTTCGAAAATGGCTTCTTCAGAATAGTCACTCGGTAAAATAGCGTAGTCAAATCGCCCGTTGAGCAGTAAATTTATGACGTGGTGAAAGTCATCAAATTCAAAGATGTTGGCATTTAACTCGCCAGGTTTGGCGTGCATATTGAAGAAAAATCGGGTAGTGACGGCTATTGCCTTATCTGGTTGTTGAATTATGCTTTTATTGCACTCAGCTCCCCGTATACACAATAGAAATGATGCGCCATGAGACAGTGCTGGAGGAACAATTACAATGTTATTGTCAGGCTGAGACACTACGTCATAGCGAATAATATCTGCATCTGTCATTCCTTCATCCAAAAGCCGTAAGCCTCTTTCCCCACCCACTTTTTCGAATGTAACCTCAATGCCGATATCTTGATACGCACGTGCTATTAAGGGTTTATAGAAGCTACTTACTCGAGGATGAGTTAGTTCTCCAATGACGAAGTTAGTATCATCGTGCTGGGCACTGGCGTTTGAATTGAATAGCAGCGACGAGATAAAGAGAATAAAAAATGTTGAAATGGTTTGAATGCCAATAAAGCGCATCGTTTTCACTTTACAAATCCTTGTTTAAGAAAACCACGATAAGCTAAGGGTAGAGTACGAACGAAACAATAGAAAGGTAATTTAACGGGCAAATAAAAAGCCCCATCTCAAGGATGGGGCTTCGTTAATCAAGTTACTGCAATTATGACAGTTTACGCAGCGTTTTGACCGCCATCAATCGCTTTAAGCGTTTGAGACGCTGGAACAAGTTCCATATCGAACGTGTATTCGTCTACACGAACTGCTAGCTTGCGCTTTTCGTTATAGTCGTGAAGCTTAGCGGCTTCATCAGCCGTTACTACGCCTTTTTCTTGAAGCTTGTTAAGTGCATGTTCAAAAGAAATGAACGGCACTACAGGCTCTTTGCGAAGTGCTTTTTGCACTTTGCCAAGAAGGTGCGCTACCGCGTGCTTCGCTTTAAACGCTTGCTCGTTAATGTCATTGCCGTCTCCCGGCGTAACGCGAACAAGGTGAGTAAGCTGCTCTTTCACGCTGTTATCTTGCATAGACGCAATAGAAAGCTCACGCACTAGGTCGTCGCTAATACCCGCAACACTATTGGTGTAGGTGTTCGTAAGAAGACGCATTAAGCCACGTGTCGCCGTATTCGGGAAATTGTTGATAAAGTTAACAATTGCCTGATCAGCTTGTTGTAAAGACCACTGCATCGCGTATTCGAAATACGGTAGTGCAAGTTTTCTGTCTTCAATGCGCTGCTCGTAGAAACGAATTGCTGCCATTGCACCGTATAGGTAGCTCATTACGTCACCTAGACGTGCTGATAAAAGCTCAGCTTTCTTCAGGTCACCGCCTAACACAGCAAGTGACAAGTCAGCAAGTGGTGCTAGTTTTGCAGAGATGCTGTTAACACGCTTCTCATACTTGCGAACTTCCGGTAAAGCAGACTCGCTCTCGCGTAGGAAAGGAAGGTAGCCTTTACCTAGGCTGCGGAATGCATTTTTAACGCTGAAGCCAACAGTCTTACGAAGTACCTTGTTGAACTCTGCATCCGCAGAGCTTTCGTTGCTGTGGATTAGGTCAACCATGTCTTTAAGGTAAGGGTGACAACGCATTGCACCTTGGCCAAAGATCATCAGGTTACGGGTAAGAATGTTTGCACCTTCTACCGTAATAGCAATAGGAAGCGCAGCATAGCCGCCCGCTAACGTATTCTGAGGACCGCGTTGAATCGCTTTACCTGCCTGGATGTCCATAGCAGAGTTCATCACATCACGACCTAGTTCAGTCATGTGATACTTAGCAATAGCGGTGACTACTGATGGCTTCACGCCTAGGCCTAGACCTTCAGTTGTAAGAACACGCATAGCCTCAAGTAAGAAAGTCTTACCCGCAATGTCAGCCATTTTCTCTTGAATACCTTCAAAACGACCAATTGGAAGACCGAATTGCTCACGTACGAAAGAATATTCAACCGTGCCTTTAAATGCAGATTGTGCAGTCGCTACGCCCATCGCTGGAAGTGAAATACCACGACCTGCACCTAGACAGCTAACTAGCATCTGCCAACCACGACCAATGTTCTTTTGACCACCAATGATGAAGTCCATAGGAATGAACACATCTTGACCACGAGTAGTACCGTTGTAGAAGCGTACACCCATTGGGTCGTGACGGTTACCAAGTTCAACACCTGGGTGAGACTTAGGTAGAAGGGCACAGGTAATGCCAAGCTCTAGTTTGTCGCCAAGTAGTTGGTCTGGATCGAATACTTTAAACGCAAGACCTAGTACGGTCGCAATTGGTGCAAGTGTAATGTAGCGCTTGTCCCAGCTTACACGTAAACCAAGCACTTCTTCGCCGTTGAATTCGCCTTTAGTCACGATAGCCGCGTCAGGAATAGCACCTGCGTCAGAACCTGCTTCAGGGCTGGTTAGCGCAAAGCACGGAATATCGCGACCATCTGCTAGACGAGGTAGCCAGTAATCTTGCTGCTCGGTCGTACCGTAGTGCATAAGAAGCTCGCCTGGACCTAATGAGTTAGGAACCATTACGGTTACCGCAATTGCACCACTTTTCGCTGCGATAGTGGCAACGATAGTAGAGTTTGCATACGGGCTGAACTCAAGACCACCAAATTTCTTTGGAATGATCATAGAGAAGAAGCGGTTCTTACCTAGGAAGTCTAAAACGTCCTGAGGAATGTGCTTGCCGTTGCCTAATTCAAAATCATCGATCATGTTCAGCAACTCGGTTACTGGACCGTCCATGAATGCTTGTTCTTCTGCGCTCAGTTTTGCCTGAGGGATATCGCGTAGCGCCTGCATGTCAGGCTTACCCTGATAAATAGAAGATTCAATCCACACATCGCCTGCATCTAAGGCTTCTTGCTCTGTGATTGAAATTGGGGGTAATACTTTCTTTAAGCTAGTTCTGATACTCATAATAACTCATCCGCTCATCTGACCAGTTGTTTAGGTTAATACTACACCTAATTTAAAAAAGATCAAATTTTGTAAAAATTATCAAATAATCATGTGGTTATATAAACTATCTGCGTCTTTTGTATACGAAAGTGTGATGCAAGGGATTAACATTGCTGATATTTAATGGTCAAAAAACGCTCTGCTTGTTGTGTCACCTTGATGTAGAAACACTATACCTGCGGTAACACGCCGCGATTACGAACATTTTACCTCTCGCTGTGTGGGTAATTATCTATACGGACTGGTATAGAACCCGCTTTTTCGTGCAGCTGTCCGTTAACTGTATTCATCTAAACTCTGTTTGTTCGTTTTAATCAGAGGCATTGTCTTTTATAGTGAGCGCTCTTTAACATGGAGAAGTAATTAAAATGCGCCGTCTTTCATCATTTTTCGCTAAGTTCCTTATTGGAAGTGCAGCTTTAACAAGCTTGGGTTTTTCTGGACTAGCATCAGCCAACGGATATGCAGTGGCAAATATTGGCTTTGGCAACGTAGATACTGAAATAGATAATGAGTCTGATATTAGCTATTCAGCTGCTTTAGGCTATCAATTTCACCGTCAGTGGTATGTAGAAGGTGGCTATATCTCTTTTATTGATACAGATAACGACGAACAATCAATCTCATCTAAAGGCCCTTATTTGGCGTTACTAGGTAAAGCGAGTAGCCAGAAAGGTGAGCTGTATTATAAATTAGGCGTGGCAAGCGTTGACATCGAGCACGCGTCGATAGATAGCTCTACCTGTGGCCCAGAAGCCGCTGTGTGTGGATACGATGACACAATTATCGCAGGATTAGCTGGGCTAGGCTTCGATTACTACTTAGGCTTACAGTCGATGGTACGCGTGGAATACACCTACTTTGGTGGCAAAGATGATTTTTCTGCGCATATTGTAAATTTAGGTTTTCGCTACAACTTTTAGGTTGTAGTTATTAACTCGCATAGTCGTTTTAAATATAGGCTCTAGATAAATCCAAAAATCGTTTGATTGTGTAAAAATAGATAAATTCTCAACAATGGATTTACAATGAAAAACGAATTAGACAGCAAGTTCTTGCTTCAGGTTTTCGACAAGATCCGCCAGCATGGCGCGAAAGAAGATGAACAGTATAAGCTTAATGGGATTACTGCGTTTACAGATCACGATGGCTATACGCTTTACATTGAAGACGTTAATGTGAAGCTGCAGTTCGGCTTTCACAATCAATACCATTTTGACTATGACTCAAAAGAGCAATATGAATCGTTTGAGAAAAAGTTGAAGCAAATCGATAAAGAATATTAGTGACCTGATTTCAGTTTGTATTGCTAACAAGCAATATATTTCTTAAGCAGAGAAAGCAAGTATGGGCTCTCTCTGCTTAAGTGCTTCTATTAATCGCAAGAGCACTGTGGGCTGTCTGTCTCAATTAGCCCCACCAAAAACCTTCTGCTACAATGCCGCCCACTTCGTTTCAAAGGATACAGACATTGGCGGCGGCAATTAAAGCTCCTAAATTTAAACTAGCATTTTTAGGCCCTAAGTTTTGGCCTGTATGGTTAGGTGTTTTCGTTCTTTATACAATTACATGGTTGCCTTTACCCGTGATACGCGCTATCGGTGGCGGTACCGGTAAACTTATCGCATTAATTGTTCCTAAACGGGCAAAAGTCGCAAAGCGTAACTTGACGCTCTGGAACCCTACACTTTCCGCCAGTGAAGTAGAGGCGCTTTACAAAGAAAATGTGCGGCGTACAGGCATGGCACTATTTGAAACTGCTATGGGGTGGTGGTGGCCTAGCTGGCGCGTAAAACGAGCCATTGAGATTGAAGGCACTGAGCATGTTGAAGCGGCCCTTGCAAATGGCAAAGGTGTATTTGGTATGGCACTTCACAATATGAATCTGGAATTTGCCTGTAGAGGTATTGGCTTCTTCCGTCCAAGCATCGCGTTTTATCGCAAACACAACAACCCTCTCGTTGATTACCTTCAGTATCATGGGCGAAACCGCTCGAACAAATACATGATTGATAAACGCAACGCAAAAGCCTTACTTGCTGCACTTGACGATAAAGAACTTTGTTTGTATTTGCCCGACCAGGATTATGGCCCGAAACAAAGTATCTTTGTGCCATTCGGTGGGGTGAAAGATACCGCGACAACTACAGCAACGCTGATGTTTATTCGACGTAGTCACTCTGAGCCAATGATCATCACGTCACAGTACACCAAACGCGGTTACAAAATTAAAATCTATCCACCGCTTTCTCAGTTAGGCGATATGGAAGACGCTGAAGCACTAACATTACTGAATCAACATGTAGACGCTGCGGTTAAAGAACAGCCAGAAAGCTATTTGTGGATGCACAAGCGATTTAAAACCAGACCGGAAGGTAACCCTGAATCGCTGTATAAATCACTATAGCTGTGTATGAATAAACACCTAGCGATGAAAATTAGATAAATAGAATAATAGGCTTTCCGTTCGAAGGTAGACTAAAATAGAAGAATTATGCTTAAGTTCATACACATAGCATAAGCTGATTTTCGATTAAAAGTGGCTACACATTGGTAAGGTATGGGACAGACAAGTTACTCAAGTTCATCGTTTTGGGCAAAGCAAATTGGCATAGCTGCAGTGCTTGTGATCATTGCTGGCGTACTCATTTACATGCTTCAAACACAGGACCAAGAGCCTGTTCCTCAAGGGCAAGCGGAAGAAAAGTCTGTATCACGTGGGTTAAGTGAGTTCTATCGAGATTTCCGTATGTCTGCCACTGACCCAGCAGAAGAGGAGCAGGGAGACTTTGTACTGGATATTGCGGGCGTTGATCCAAATTTAGACAACAAGCTTGCACAAATGTCTAGCCAAACACGTCCGGTTGAAAAGAATTGGACCGGCGAACATAAATACCGCACGTTCCAGGAAGGGAACACACTGCGCGAAGCTATTTCGCAATATGCTCAAGCTGAAGGCATGCAGGTGATATGGAACCTGGAGCAAGACTTTGTTATTAAGCACCAGTTTCAATTGGACAACACGGTTGCAGGATCGCTTGCTAAAATTGCCAGTGCCATAGACAGTAGTTTTGAAGGGCAAGTAAAAGCATATTTATGTGCAGAGCAACGCTCGCTGGTGGTGACTGCCCAAGAAACAGAATTTCTCACCACCAACTGTCGTTTGGTTAGAGGTTAAGCTTCATCGCCTAGCCGCTACACGTTCCAAATAGTGTATTCCAGTGAATGGTTACTTGCTCTCGTATGGCATCTAGTTCTTCGCTCTGATCTGCGTACTTGGTATCTGCTAACGTTAAATGGTGGTATTGCTCTCGCAGCTTTAAATACGCCTTTTGCAGTTTGTGCGCAGTGGCGACATCAATAATGTAGGTCTTGGCTGCGGCGTCAAAAATGCGAAGATTGTCAGGATATTCTGTCATGGCAGCCTGTGACTTTGCATTAGCGAGTACAAGGTATTGAGCCATGAACTCAATATCGGTAATACCACCTACACACTGCTTTAAGTCTACCTTTTCGTTGTCCTTTGAAAGCAAGTGCTCCCGCATTTTTAAACGCATTTTGCACACATCGTCAGCCAACGTTTTAGCGTTTCTAGAGCGAGTTAGTATAGAATTTCTTACCTGCGTGAAGTCATTCAAAAGGCGTGGGTCTCCGCAAATGGCTCTTGCACGAACCAGCGCTTGATGTTCCCAAGTCCATGCTTCTTCGGTCTGGTATTTTTCGAAACCATCGATATGGCAACATAACAATCCCGCATTGCCAGAAGGGCGTAGACGCAAGTCGGTTTCGTATAATTGTCCAAACAACGTCTTCGTATTGAGAAGATGCATGATGCGCTGCGCCAACTTAATGTAAAACTGTTGCGCTTCAATAGACTTCTTACCGTCTGTACTTATGCCGCGAGGGGCATTATGCAAAAACACTAAATCTAAGTCTGAGCCGTAACCTAATTCATACCCGCCTAGTTTTCCATAGCCGATAACGGCAAATCCTTTGTCAGTTCCCTCTAGGTGTGCTGGAACGCCATAGCGCTGGTGCATTTGCATCCAGGCAGCATCTACTACGTTCTCCAATATCACTTCAGCTAGCACCGTAAGCTTATCGCTCACGTTGTTTATAGGTAGTGATTCACTGATGTCGCTGGCGGCTATGCGAAGCTGTTGGCAAAGTTTGAACTGCCTCCATCCATCCATAAGCATTTCAACATCGTCTTGTTCAATACGAAGCATGATTTCACGCAGTTCCAGCTGATATTCCTGCTTGCTGGTATGGATATCGGTATTTTGCTGACCGAGGTATAACGGCGTGAGTAATTCGTCTAATAGTAATGGGAAGCGCTTAATTTCTTGAGCTATCCAGTCGCTTCGTTCACATAGCCTTACTAACTGTTTTAATACATCCGGATTTTCAAGTAGTAAGTCAAGGTAAGTGGTTCGGCCTGTAATCGCTTCTATAACACCGAGTAAACGGTCGAGTACCTGAGGGATGTAGTTTGGATGTTGGTTGATGAGCACATACAAGATTTCGGGAAGCAACTTATTTAACGTGTCTTCACCTTTTTGGCCTATGCGATAATTGCGTTGCTTATCCTTGAAGGCGACAAGAATAGAATATATGCCTTTAATATCGCTAGCAGACAGGTATTCGCCAAAGGTTTCAGTAAACTCATCCTCTTGCAATGCAAGACGCCACGCATCTTGGCAGGCAGTGAAAAGCTGGTCTTCTTCTGAGTGCGTATCATGAGACTCTTCTACTAACTCGTTGAAATGGGCATGAATACGCGCCATTACAGTATCTAAATGCACTAAAAATTCACTGTAAGAATCAAAACCCATGACTTCAATAAGCGCAGCTTGTTGCCAAGGTAACTCAGGAAGAGTTTGGGTCTGGCGATCTTGAGCTTGTTGAAGCGTGTGCTCTACTTTTCTTAGGAATAAATAGTCACTTTTTAGCTGTTGCGTTACATCGCGTTCGACTATATCGAGTTCAGTTAATGCGTCTAACGTGCTAAGTAATGACTTACTTTGTAATGCTGGCTCTCGTCCTCCGTGAATCAGCTGAAAACTTTGGGCAAAAAACTCCACTTCACGAATGCCACCTGCGCCGAGTTTTATATTGTTACTCAGTCTGCGTCTGCGTATTTCTGTGGCGATCAGCTTTTTCATATTACGAAGGGCATCTAATGTGGTGAAGTCTAAGTAACGACGGAAGGTAAACGGGTGCAAAATGCTCTTTAACCATTTCACATCTTGCGAATTATCATCGTTAATCACCCGCGCTTTTACCATGGCAAAGCGCTCCCAGTGTCGACCTTGGTCTTGATAATAATCTTCAAGTGCCGCGAAATGCATCACAAGGGGGCCAGAATCGCCGAAGGGGCGTAAACGCATGTCGACGCGGTAGACTTGACCGTCATTAGTCACTTTGTTCAATGCTTGGATAAGTTTTTGCGCGAGTTTGGTAAAAAACTGCTGATGCTCTACGCTTTTTCGACCGCCTTGGGTTTCGCCTTTTTCTGGGTACGTAAAAATCAAATCGATATCAGAAGAAAAGTTGAGTTCCTTTCCTCCTAATTTCCCCATACCTAAGATATACATGTGCATGTCTTGGTTATGGCTTTGTGGTTTTCCATAGCGCGCAGCTAAATGTTGATAAAGCCAGTGGTACGCACCGTTAATAAGTACATCAGCTAATGCTGAAACCTGCATAAGTGATATTTCGATGGGTTGCTTGTTCAATACGTCGAGGAAAGTAATCCGCGCCATCTCTTTATTTCTAAATTCCCTCAACACTTGCATTAAGTCATCTTCGCTGGCGACGTTGTGCAATTCATTGTCTAGGTTTGCGAGATAGTCAGATGACATGGTATGAACACGGGATTTAAGCGCTTCACTTTTCTCAAGGGGTTGAAAAGGCTCAACGATGCGAGAAACAAATGAAGGGTTTTGAATCAAAGTCTCTGCCAAGAAAGAGGAACGCGTGAAGGAGAGCATTAGTGTTTCACAATGAGCCTCAATTACGGCTTTGTCACTTTCGCTAATTGCTGGCGCTGTTAACAACTGCTGCCAAAATTTTTCGGCAAGTTCTACGTTTGTCATGCTATTTTCGTTGTCTGTTGGCATAATGCTCGCGTCTTATGAGATATCGCTCGTGTTTTACGGTTGAATACTCACAATTGCCATTGCAAGTACTCAAAACAAGGTCTGCTAAGTGCGCTAACGTGCAGCTCCGCATTCGATTTGGTTAAGTGCCTGCTAACCCAGGGTGTGATCTACAGGTCATTTAGCCCTAACTAAAATAAATCTGAACAAGTTCGATGTCATCGTTGTACAAGTTTGTATTAGATGAACGCTATTCAATTAGCCATCACTGATTTTTCGAAACTACATCAAAAACTAATCAGAAGAACTTTGTGTGTTCAAGGAGTAAAGATAACGTGGAAGCCTTAGTAAAACTAGTACCTCTAACGCAAGAACTGCTGATATATCTCGCTATGGATGTCGCAATTGCGTTAGTACTGCTAATGATTATGAAGTGGCTGACAGGCGCATTTAGGAAATACTCGGTAACAGAAGAACTAGGTGTTAAAGATAACTTCGCATTTGGGATAAGCATTGCGGGAGGCATGCTGTCGTTGTGCATAGTATTGAGCTCGGTTGTTGGCCGTCATATTGGCGTGGGTTATAAAGAAGCGGCGATTGGAATGGTAACTTTCGGCATTGTGGGCATTATATTGGTGAAGTTCGGACGCTTCGCTCACGATAAACTAGTACTTAATAAAGTTGATACGCATGCGATGATTGCCGAAAGGAGTGTGAGTGTGGCGCTGGTTGATGCGGCTAGCTTGGTGGCAAGCGCAATTGTTTTACGCAATATTATGGTGTGGGTTGATGGCAGCGACATGAACGCAATCATTGCTATTGTGACCGGTTTTACCGTAGTTCTGACCATGTTGCTTGTTATGACGCGCATTTTAGAGTTTAGATATGCAAGAGATAATCAAAACGACTCATTTCAAGGGGCGCTAGAGAAGGGCCAGTTAGCACTCGCTATCGAGCACACTGGTAATTTACTTGGAACTGCTATGATTGTGTCGGCAGCGAAGAATTTACTCATTTATAACCCATCAGGCTACGTGAGCAATATAACAGGTTGGCTGATTGTTAGTGTTGGCCTAGCAATCGCACTTCATATTTTGGTACTAGCGAGCAAAAAAATTATTTTATTTGGCATGAATTTCCGGCAGGAAGTCGACCAACAGCATAACGTTGGTGTAGCTGCACTTGGGTTTACCCTTAGCATAGGAAACGCGATGATCATTAACGGTGTTTTAGGCGGGTAGGGGCATACTCTTTTCTGGATAACGAACCTAACGCAACCCAATGTCTTAATCTTCAAATTGGGTTTTCATACACATTAGCTCATTGAGTTGCCCTTTACGAATAATCCCGTTTTTTTGAGGGCGGCTCATTCTCTTTACCTCATATTCAAGCTTTGAGGCATGTGACTTGTCAATCATTTCGAATATGGCTTTAAAGGTCAGTGGTGCCTTACCTTTTAAGGCCTTGGCGCCCCCTTTTAACTCTCCTCGGTGTTGCGCTATGCGGCGCTTGGGGTTAGTGGTAATTCCTGTGTAGAGTTGGCCAAGCTTATTTTCAACTAAGTAGAGATACCACGTAGCTTTTGTACTTCCCTGGTGGGTATTGCCTTCGTTGGCTGGTATACTTTGTGCCAATGTAATTCAATGTATAGAAATTTCTCGTAGCTTTATGTTAGCAGAATTAACTAGTGCTTGTTGACCTTTGCTGTACAACATAGATCAACCAGCCCTAAAGACTCGGCGTAAATATATTACTTCGATAATCGCGCGATGTTGGTTACCATATATACGAGAATAAGCGCGCTGTTTCGAACTCACGTGTTCGCACTCATGTTTTCGAACGCACATTTTTAATGGAAAAACGGTAAATTGCATGTACGAAAGTTATTATGGACTTAACTCGAAACCGTTTCAGTTAACCCCAGATCCAGAATTTTTCTTCGCAAGTAAATGGCACAAACGCGCCATGTCTTATCTACAGTATGGACTTTCTCAAGCTGAAGGGTTCATCGTTATTACCGGCGGAATTGGAACCGGGAAAACCACCGTAGCAAACAGCTTACTTGAAGAAATTGAAGACGACATTGCGGCAGCTCAAATAGTTACGCCAAAGCTGTCGCCAGACGAACTGGTAAAAATGGTCGCGTCTAAATTTGATATCCCTACGGAAGGTCGCTCAAAAGCCGATATTTTAAAAGCGCTTGAAATTTTCTTATACGATCTAAACAAAGCGGGTCGCCGCGCCTTACTATTGGTTGATGAAGCGCAAAACCTTCCGTTAGAGACCATTGAAGAACTAAGAATGCTGAGTAACTTTCAGCTGAACGGCAAACCGTTGATTCAAAGCTTTTTGCTGGGGCAAGAAGAATTACAGCCTATTCTACGCGCACCGAATATGGAGCAATTTAGGCAACGTATTGTGGCGTCTTGTCATCTCGCTCCGCTTTCGTTGGAAGAGTGCAAAGAATACATTGAGTACCGATTGCACCACGCGGGATGGAATGGCTCACAGTTATTCAGTGAAGAGGCGTTTGAACGAATTCACATGTTCTCTCGCGGTATTCCTCGTAAAATTAATACCCTAATGGATAGGGTAATGCTTTATGGCTTTTTAGAAGAACTAGAGAGCTTTGACGCGGACGCGGTAAACGAAGTAATTGAAGAAGTAAAAGCAGAGATGTTCGAGCCTGATAAAACGGGCGCGGAAGTGACGGAGCATATGGGATTTGCTGACCACCCTGAAAGCCAAACTATCATGACACCTAAAGGCAATGTTATTCGCGACACCAAATACTACTTGGATATGTTAGCAGAATTAGTTGATGCTTTAGATGACGCCATTTCACAAAAAGTGAAAATGACGCAATACGTTGATAAGCTTATGAAAAAGAAGTTCAAAACGTATGTCCGACTTAAGAGTGATGATAAGAAAGAGTGATACTTTCTTTGTAGCCACCATCATTTGATAAACAAAAAAAGCGCCTTTTTACTAACGTAAAATCGGGCGCTTTTTTTTTGAGTTTAGTTGACTAGTACTGCCTACAAACTACAACCGGTAGATTGAAAAAGTCAGTGAATTAGTCATAGGTGTAGGTAATAGAGGCGCTTAAGCGTCTGTCAGTATAGTTGTTACCAAACTGAGATATGCCTGTATTCAAATCCCCCTCTTGCTTGAGGTACCTAGCATCAATACTTGCTTTTAACCGGCGACCGAACTCTCTTTCTAAACCAATGGATGCATTCCAGTTGTCGCTTTCGCCTCTGAATACGTCTTCTGCACCCTGACCTGTGATATTGGCGTAGTTAATACTGCTAGTTATGTTGGTATAGCTACCAATTTTATAGGCTACGTTTGTACCGAAAGAGTAGGTGCGTCTTAGTCTATCTTCGTCTAAGTAATCATCTTCGGCATATCGCCAAGAAAAAGCGAGGGTAATTCTAGAAAAGTCATAACCTGCTTGAAAATTAGCACTTTTTCGCAGAATGATGTTGTCGTCAAACTCTAGATTTTGAGAAGTAAGCTGAACCAATTGCTCTCCCGCGGAGGGTGTATAACTTAAGCTATTGGGCTGAAAACAGTCAGCAATGGATGTCGATGAAGCTGGGCAAACAAATACGCCTAAGTTCTCTGGATCAGCTAACAAGCGAGAGGTGTTTGTAACGTCTTCCGAATAGCTGAACGAGGTGCGTAAGTATTTGGAATTGTAGCTAATATTTGCTGATGCCGATTCACCATAGAAACGACGCCCGTATGTAGCCGCAATGCGAGTACGGGTACTCAAAGCCCATTGCATATCAACACCTACGAATGTTTCACCGTCGTCATCCTCTATATCGGAATCACTTTTATTTGCCGTAATTGAGATATAACGATTTTCAGCTTGTCGATAGGTCAAGCCCGCGCCATATGAATTAAACTCTCTGACTAAACTACCTGTGTCATTTCTGTCAGAGATCTGGTTGGCTTCGTGCCTTGCAGTTAAACGAATGGCCCAGTTGCCATAAATTCGAGTATCAATATAACCGTCACCAGTTCTCGATTCAAAGTCACCATTGTTTGCTTGGCCTCGCTCAGTATTCTGATAAGTGCCCGTCACTGACCAAATGAAATACTCGGCTTCATCACCGTTTATTAACTTGCCGCTCAGTTGATAACTATCATTATCGAGAGCATTGCTGTTAGTCAAAGACCGTTCTGAAGCTGTATCTGAGTAGGAGGCTGTGCCTCGTCCTCTTACCCAGTCGCCTTGGTCAAGTGTCAGCGTTGATGAGAGTCTGTTGGAGCGTGTTTTTGCCAAGCTGTCAGAATTTGCAATAAAATCTGTTACCAGAAAATTTGAAGCATTAGTATTCTGATAGCTTAATGCCCCAGCGGCTTGAAAAGATAATAAATTTTCAAGAGGTTCCCACTGAGCAGAATAGCTGTACTCTGCATAATCTTGGCGCTGGCTAGCATCGTCGTTATCGCGTTCCAGATGGGTGTATGTACCGGACCATAACCCTTGAAATGTTCTTGTTTGATAAGTAGCGTTTACTTTTGGTGCCACAGTCACTGTTGTAAGTGAACGGTTTCCATTTTCCTCAGTATCGACACTTTGGTAGATGGTTTCGGCTGTGGCAACAGCATTCACGTCAAGTTTTGCAAAAGCAGGTAGACTTGTTGCGACGGCTGCAGCAACAAGTGTCGGCTTTATTATTCTTCTTTTAGGCATTGTATTGCGCCTATTCGCTGCGCTCTGAGTAATAATACCCATAATATCCGCTTCCATCGGTGTCGTTATGTACAGACTTGTTCACTACAAATCCTATGGCCATCTCAGGGTTCAATCGCTCCACAGACATTTTAATATCGCCTATCTTCGCTTTGCCCTCTTCTACGACAACAACCGCTTGGCCAGCGAAATTAGCGAGAATAGCACTCTCGTTTATACCAATGAGAGGAGGCGTATCAAAAATAACTATTCGATCTGGGTATCTATTTGCAAATTCATTAACAGTGTCATGCATTTTCTGGCTTGCTAGCAGTTCGGTAGACAAATGATGCGATTTTCCAGCAGGAATAATTTTCAGCTTATCGATGTTGGTTGGGTACAGCACATCTGAAATATCGTCAACGTCCCCGGTCAAGTATTCCATTAGCCCTTTACGACGCTCTAACCCTAAAGTGTTTAATACATTAGGCTTAAGTACATCGGCGTCCACAAGAAGTACGGTTTTATCCTGCTCCGATGCGATACTCATCGCCAGGTTGGTTGCAGTGAATGTCTTCCCTTCAGAAGGGCGACTACTGGTAACCATAATAATGTTCGGGTTGTGAAGGGTTTTCGCTAGTGAACCAAAAGCATTTGCTAAAAGCTTACGCTTTATTTCTCGGTACTCTTCATTAATTTGTTTTCTCTCACCGTTAAGCGAAATATGTCCGTTCTTATCAAGTCGCACGAAATCAATAACAAATTCGTCGAGTGGAGATTTCTTATTGATAAATTCCTTTTCTTCAGCAATTACGGTTTCAGCAGGAAGCTCTGCGGGTGCAGGTTTGTCAATTGATACCTTCGACTCTTCAGGCGCGTTTGAATAACTAGCGTCTTCAATTTTTTCTGTAGACGAAGTCTTTTGACTTGCTGCTTTCGCCTCTTTTTGTTTTTGAAGTGCCTTCTCAATTGTATTTTTCATTAAAGAAGCCCTCCAAACAAATCTATATTCATAATTTCAGCGGCGACCAAGGCGCCGTACATTGCCAAAATAGTACCACTGGAAAGCAGAAACACTAACAGACGGTTTCTGTTTGTTTTATTTATTTGCTCAATGTTCAAGTGGGTTACAGTACCCCATATAGGATAATCTGACACATTGAGTAACTGCTTAGGCCTAATCAAAATAGGATTAAGTTGGCTTATGAGAAATGCGATGCCAATTCCTGTACCGAAACCCAAAATTAACACTGCAGTGTAAAAAATTAGCCTGTTGGGGCCTGAAGGGCGCTTGGGAAGAAGCGGGGGCTCTATAATTCTGAATTGAAGGTCTTCTGCTGACACATCAGCTCTTCGAGATAAGTCTGCTGATTCTTTTCGTGACAAAAGTTCTTCATATTTTCGTTTTGTAACATCGTAATCTCTATTCAATGCAGAGGATTCTGCTTCAATCTGAGGAATCAGGTCTACTTTACTTTCGAGTTCTGCAATTTTTCTTTGCAAATCACTATCTTTAACACGAAGGGATGCAATTTGGCTCTCTAGACGGCTGGCTTCGAGCTTAATCTCTCGGTTCAGTTCCGTTAAAGGTTGAGTATTATTACTTTCATCAGCGTTTAGGAAGGCATCTATCTCTTTTTGCCTAGACTTCTCAAGACTTTCTAATAAAGCTCGTGATTCAACGACGTCAGGGTGAAGATCTGTAAATCGAAGAGATAGTCTATCTAGTTCTTCCTCTAGGGCTTTTATTCTTTCGTCATATCGTGTCTGTAAAACTGAGTCATTCTGATTGGTAACACTAAAACTGTCAGCTCGTTTTACATTACCGATTTGATTTTTAAGTGAATCAACTTGTTGCTGAGTTTGCCTTATCTGCAATCGAGTAGCTTCAAGTTCATTATTCAAAGTCTGTAGGTTTGAATAATATGTCCCGGCTAGCGGGAGAATATCATTATATTGTCTTTTAAAATTAGCCAGACGCTGTTCCGATTCTGAAAGTCTCGATTCATACTCCGCAATTTGTTCGTCTAAAAACCTACCAGCGGTGTCTGTATCCTTCCTGTTATTACCCAGTGCGCCTTCGACAAATAGGTCTAGCGTTTCTTGAACCACACGTTGAGCTGTGTTGGGAGATTGGTTGGAATACGTTATATTGTAAATATTATCTCTACCAGTTTTATTCAGCTGTATGCTATTGGATAGCCTGTTGACCAAGTCATCAAACTCATCTTCATTTTGCGTCGTTATATCAAGGTCACTTTCTCGAGCAATTTTCTCTACATTACTTCTACTGAGTAATGTTTTGGCCATCATTTGAATCTCTTGGTCAGGATTAGTCTGAATTGCTAATCCTTTCAGTAATGGCTGTAAAACCGAGCGAGTATCTACAAACACTTGGGCTTTTGAAGAGTAGACATCGGGAAGGCTGGCAACATATAAAAAGCCAATAGGGCAGATAAGCCATGAAAAAATAATCACGTAACGCTTTTTAATCCAAACCCCTTTAATGTAATCAAGAATTTGGATTAGCGTTTGTTGTAAGTCCTGCATTTTATTATTTGTTCCGTTTACTGCTTTACAACTAGAACCAAGCTTCTGGAATAATTACAATATCACCAGGTAGCATATCGACATTTTTTGAGATATCACCATCTCTAATCAAATCGTCAATGTTTATTTCGAACGTTTTTTGTTTTCCGGCGATTACTCGAACCAGTTTCGCGTTATTTCCGTCTGCAAATTCCGTTAAACCACCTACGGCTATCATTAAATCCAGTAACGTCATGTGCTCGGAGTAGCTTACCGCACTTGGATTTGTGGCTTCACCAATCACGCGAACCTGTTCACTCAAAGGACCAGTGAAATTGTTCACACTTACCGTCACTCTCGGGTTGTTTATGTAGGTAGAAAGCTGTTCTTCTATTTCCCTTGCAAGCATTGTTGGCGTTCTACCAGCAACATCAATATCTTCCACTAGAGAAGTGGTCACCTTTCCGTCCGGTCGAACAATAAAATTGCCAGAAACCTCTGGGTTTCTCCAAACAAAAATAGTTAGCGAATCACCTGGGCCAATTAAATATTGGTAATCATTAACATTGGTAGTTAGTGAAGGTCGGGTAGTTGCTTCAGGCAGAGTGCCAGTGTTACTGCAACCATTAAGACCGATAAGTAAAAGTGGAGCACAGCACGTTATTAGTTTTTTAAAGCGGAACATAAGAGATCATCCTACACTCATTATGGTTAATTTATGGCTTTTGTCGTTTACCCTACGGTAAATGTCACTATAATGCCAATAACAATTGTAGTCTATTGGAATAAATCCCTTTATGATGGGAAAAACGCCGCAGTTTTAGGGGGCCAGGGGTGGCAGTAAACAAGCGCAATCAAAATAAACGCTCAAATATACTAGTAATAACAGAAGCGTTGCTCATTGCTTACATGGGCTATATTTCTCACTTTATCCTTACGCAAATTGGAATGTCGCCAAATGTGGCGGTGGAAAAACTGATAATCAACGTAGGAATGCTTACAGTTTCAATATTGTTGTGTTCGTTATCCGTTGGGTTGTATGAAGCGAAGTTAAGAGAAACTTTCCGGGGTATCATCCGTCGCATATTCGTAAGCGTGGGACTGAGTTATTTTTTAGTCGAAGTGCTAAGTCGAGCATTTTTTGATGACTTGGTTATGGATTCTTATTTCCTGCCTGCATCGGTTTGTTCAATTATTATAACCTTAGTTGTTTTCAGGTATTTCACAAACCGTCTCGGCTTGTTGGGCCTAGGGAAAGTGCGCATATTAGTCCTTGGGGCAGGGGAAAGAGCTTCAATTATTGAAAAGCGTATGCGCAGAGATGTGGATAGAATTGGGTTTGAGCTTGTGGGGTTCATCCCAATTCCAGGTGATAACCGCGAAGACGGTATTAAGAAGGAAAAAATAATTCACCTCAAAGTCGATGAGAGTTTTCAGCAGTTCATTGCAGATAATGAAATAGAAGAAATAGTCATTGCTTGCGACCAACGTCGTGGAACGCTTCCTGTAGAAGTGCTTTTTGACTGCAGGCTGAGAGGGATTGAAGTTACCGAGCTTTTAGATTTCATGGAGCGAGAAACAGGGCAAATAGTGGTAAACCTGATGTACCCGAGTTGGGTTATTTATTCCAATGGATTTCAGAGCCAGAATTATTTGCGAGACGCGCTAGATTACACCCTCAACGCGTTCCTAGCGTTCATCATATTCCTCTTTGTTTGGCCAATTATGCTGATTACCGCATTCATTATTTATTGCGATGATGGCAGACGTACAGGTGTGTCCGTTTTCTATAAACAAGAGCGAGTGGGGTTAAACGGAAAGCTTTTCAAAATAATTAAATTCAGAAGTATGCGACCTGATGCAGAAAAAGATGGCGCTAAATGGGCAAGCAAGAATGATGATCGCGTTACTCGTATTGGCCACTTTATTAGAAAGTACCGCGTAGACGAATTACCACAGCTTTTAAATGTGTTTAAAGGTGAAATGGCATTTATCGGACCTCGCCCAGAGAGACCTCAGTTTGTAGAGCAGCTTGTACGCGAAGTGCCCTATTACAATCAGCGTCATAACGTTAAACCAGGTTTAGCTGGCTGGGCACAGCTAAATTACCCTTATGGCGCCAGCGTAGAAGATTCTATGGAAAAGCTTAAGTTCGATCTTTATTATGTAAAACACCAAAGTTTGCTGTTAGATATTTTGATACTTATCCGTACGGTTGAAATTGTACTGTTTGGCAAAGGGCGATAATCATGAAGCTAGATAATCGACTCAATGCCATGACAGTCGATGTGGAAGACTACTTTCAAGTTTCTGCTTTTGAAGGCGTAGTAAACAAAAGCGATTGGGATTCGATCGGCTTGAGAGTGGGAGATAATACCCATCGCCTTCTAGATTTGTTTGCTCAAAATAACGTTAAATCGACATTTTTTACGTTAGGCTGGGTGGCGCAGCGCTGCCCAGATGTTATCAAACGGATAGTAAGTGAAGGTCATGAGCTGGCGAGTCACGGACTAGCGCATCAACGCGCTACAACGATGACCGAGCAAGAGCTTTTCGATGATATTAAGCAAAGCAAAGAGATTCTTGAAGATATAGGCGGTGTGGCGTTAAAAGGCTATAGAGCGCCGAGTTTTTCAATTAACGATTCGAACACGTGGGCGTACGATATCCTAAAGGAGCTTGGCTTTGTTTATTCTTCTAGTACTTATCCAATCAACCACGATCTCTATGGTGTACCAGATTGGCCGCGCTTTAAATACAAACGTGAGAATGGTCTGATAGAGATTCCAATACCAACAGTTCGTAAGAAAGGAACAAATATTGGGATTGGTGGTGGCGGTTATTTTCGTCTTTATCCTTATTGGTTATCTAAACGCCGTATTACTGAGTTCATGCAATCTGAAAGTGCGCCATACAGTTTCTATTTTCATCCTTGGGAGATAGATGCTGATCAACCAAAATTTAATTCTGCTCCATGGAAGTCTAAAGCTCGTCACTACATCAACTTGTCAAGAATGGAAGGCAAAGTAGAAAAGCTGCTTAAAGACTTTAACTGGGTAACAATGCAGCAAGCTTACGAGATAAAATAGGCTGTAACTATTAAAGTAAGAATAAAGGGGCAGGGAAATGCATCTGGGTAATACTGGCGCGAGAGACAATAACCAGCGGAAAGCGGTAAACCTATCTTTTGCGAAGAACAAAGCGTTCTTTGTTTCAGGTTTTACAATGCTTTGCTTGTGGGTATTATTTTGTTGGCGTGGATTAAGTAGCGTAGTCCAAATATGGTATGGAAACGAAATATTTAACCATGGCTTTTTTATCGTACCAGGTGCTATCTACCTAATTTACTTGAAGCGCTATACGCTATTTGAGCAGCCAATTAAAACAACTCCTTTAGCATTTATCGTAATTGTTCCTGCGGTGGCACTTTACATAGTTGGTATTGCAGGCGACATTCAATTGTTTTTACATACAGCTACTTTTACATTGTTACCCGCAATTATATGGTTAATGGTGGGCACAAGAGCAGCGAAAACCATTTTGTTTCCGCTGGTTTTCATGCTTTTTAGTATTCCAGTAGGCGAACAACTTATTCCTTATCTTCAAGAGATTGCCGCCAATGGTTCGGTAGCACTTCTGCGCTTGACTGGTGTGCCATTGTTTCGAAGTGGTTTATATATAGAAATCCCCCAAGGGCGCTTCTTAGTGGCAGAAGCTTGTTCCGGCGTGAGTTTTTTCATCGCAAGCTTTGTAATTGGTAGTCTTTATGCTTACTTAAATTTGGTATCTGCTAAGCGCAGACTGGCCTTTGTGGCAATATCGCTAGTATTTCCCATTTTGGCTAATATCGTTCGCGTGTATGGCATTATCCTAATCGCTTACTGGACAGACATGGAGCATGCCGCCGGTGCCGACCATCTTATCTATGGTTGGTTCTTCTTTGCATTTGTTATTGTTTGCTTGTTGGGTATTGGAGAGCTGATGAGAGATAGCGAGGCCAAGCCTTCCGATTATCAGGAAGTCTCTGCGCTAAAGCCTACCTTATCTGTCGCAACCATTGTTTCATGTTCGCTGATATTGGCAATAGGTCACTTTGCGTATACCAACGTAGAAACAAACACTGCAAACGATTCAAGTAGTATGGTTGACCTATCACTGTTCGCTGACAAATCGTGTGCGCCTTTCATAAAGTTTCCTGTTGTGGATAGTCCTAATTATGAAATACAGGTGACGTTACAAGGAACACAGTGTAATGCCAGCGCGTTCATTGCTTTTTTCGACGAGGTGAATGGGGAGTTAGCGAGTTACCAAAATCGCGACTTCGATCCTTCCTACTTCTCATTGGAGACGTCACGTAACATCGAATTGGATGGTCACGATTTGTTGATGTCGGAGGTTGTGACTCCCTCCGGAGAGCAGCTGTTTATTTATAAATGGTATGTCATTAATTCAAAAGTTTATGCTTCCAAGGAAAAAGTGAAAATTAACCAAGTGATAAATAAACTTCTTTCAAAGCCCTATAAAGGGCATATTTGGTTGGTGGCGACCAAGCAACAGGGGCCTGGGTTAAACGAGAAGTTGCGAGAGCTCGTAGCGCTCTCGAAAGTCAAACTTGACTAGATTGGATATTATACGGAAGTTTGCGTTAGGTTTTAGACAGGTGAGCAATATGAATTCGTTTTGTCACAACTATGTTCGTGCTTTTCATGTGAAATTAGAAACGAAGGTATATAAAAGTTTTCTATTTTTTTACGGGCAAGAGTAGATTTCTCGCACATTAGATTTGAATTATTTTAAAAATGGAATCTTCGCTTAATGCATTAATAGAGGTCATGTTGTTAAACAGCTTTAGCTTAGATAATACAATGCCAACAACACATAAAAAGGTTTAGCAAGCAAATCTTTGTTTTCTCCATGACTCTGTCGAAGAGCTTTGGGGGGGGGATCAGTAGAGATTTTAGTTGTTTTTGATTTTAAGTGGTGGAGTAAAAGGTTTATGGACATAGGTGTAGATTCAGGCGCACTCCTTATACACGTATTTATAATTCTTTTTGTTATTAAAAGTTTTTTTGCTGACTCGGAAAACAACGAATGATAACAGATATATTTTATTCGTTCATTATAATTACTTTTATAGTGTTTGGATTCTCAAGGCCATATGTCGCGTTAGCCGCGGTACTCTGGATTGATACAGTTAAACCGCAAAATACCTCTTTTTCTTTTTTGTCAGGTAAGCCGTTATCGCTAATTTTGACCGCTTTTTTCTTATTAACTCTGCTGGTTAATGCTAAGAAGCTTCGAAAAGTAAATAATGGTGCATTTTATGTTTTATTTTTTGGGTTTATGTTATGGATAACGCTTTCTCATTTAAACGCTGAATTTCCTCTATATTCTGCGATAAAGTATGACACAGCAATAAAGACTCTTTTTATATTGTTTTTTATTCCATTTACTATTTCCACCAAAAAAGACTTTGATTTTGTCCTTTCAATTTTATATGCGGCCTCTTCTCTGTTTATCACAATAGGCGGGATAAAGTCTGCCATGGGTGGTGGCGGATATGGTATATCTCTTATTGGCCTCCAAGGCTCTGGCTTTATGTACTCAGAAGGCAGTATGCTGGCGACTCTTGCTGTTTGCTTGATACCACTTTCGTTGTACTTGGCTCACTATAGCTTTCTCTCAAATAAGAAAATATTCAGGTATTATTGTTATCTGGTAGTTTTTTGTGCTCTTACAACACAGGTCGGCACGCAGGCCAGAACTGGGGTAGTTGTTTTGGGAGTGTATGTTTTGTTGCATCTATATTACACCAAGAAAAAGCTAAAAGGCGTTGCATTTTTAATGGTGTTAGCGGTGATTGGTAGTCAATTCGTCACAGATGGTTGGTTGAAAAGAATGGAAACAATTGACCAAGGGACAACAACAGAGAAATCGGCAGTAGGAAGGATTGTTGTCTGGAGGTGGGCATTTGACTATGTTGCTGATCGCCCTATCTTGGGCGGTGGATTTTATGCTTATCTAGCAAATGCTGGAAAACTAGACCAGTACGGCCAGGAAGGAGAGGTAGTAATATCGCAAGGTGGTGCAAAAGCATACCATAATATCTATATAGAAGTGTTGGCCGAGACTGGCTATGGAGGGCTATTAATTTTCTTGGGCATTATAGTTCATACACTGCTATTAAATTCTAAAAAGCCGAATCCTAACGACCCTTGGAGTACAGAATCATCGAAAGCGATAAAAACTTTCACTCTATTATACTGTGCGGGTGGAATGTTTATTAATGTTGCCTTTTACCCTTGGATTTATATACTCTATACCCTCTCTGTCGCCAAAAACTCCATAAGCAGCAAGCAAGTTAATGAAGAAAAAGAAAGTCGCTATTGATGCTAGATTCGTATTGCGAAAACAAAGAGGAATGCCCCTATATACCTTTATGTTATGCAAGCTAATTCCGAAGATCCTGTATCAGCACCAGTTTGTTTTATTTATTAACAAAGGGTTTGAGCACAACGATTCAGCAGAAAAATATCAAGTAAGACTCGATGAGATCTGTAAGTTAGATAATGTCGAAATTGTAAATGCAGATGCTGAGGACGAAATTAGTTGGGAGCAGTTAATTCTTCCGAAATTGTTAAAAACTCATAAAGTCGACCTTCTGCATATGCCGGGAAATAGAGTTTGTTTATTCACTCGAGTTAAACAAATAACCACAACCCATGATTTAATGGAGTGGCACTCACTCAAAATATTTCGGTATTATAAAAACCGCAGTTTGAAAGAGAATTTTTATTTTTTTAGACAAAAAGCTTATTTGTGGGCTGTATATCGACTTGGTCTTTCATTTTCAGACCATGTTTTAACAATATCGCAATATTCAAAGCGTGATATAACGCAGAGCTTTCCAAAATTAAAGAATAAGAGCTCGTACGTTTATCATGGTATCCCCAGGGGGTTTAAACCTCCACTTAACAACACATCTAAACAAGGCGTTCTCATGCTTGGCGGCGACAGTCATCAAAAGAACCCAGAGAACATGTTAAAAGCATGGGCGCAGTTACCTGAAGAGTTGCAGAAAGCACATCCCCTCACTATTTTAGGGTTTGTTGGAGGGGAAGACTCTATCATTTCCAAAACCATTCGAGCATTGGGAATTGAAAATGACATTGTTATAAAAGGCTGGGTTACCGAAGACGAGCTTATTCAAGCAATGCAAACCTCAAAGGTGTTTATCTTTGCATCGCGCGAAGAGGGCTTTGGGTTTCCTCTTGTGCAATCAATGGCTTCTGGAACACCAGTAGTAACTTCTGAAGCTGACGTGCTTATAGAAATTGGGCAAGATGCGATTTGTAGCGCAAAAGCTGAAGACTTTCTTGCGTTGAGTAGTGCTGTAGGCAGCCTCCTTACAGACGAACAGCTTTACAATGAAAAAGTAAAAAAAGGCCTAACGATTTCATCCAAGTTTACTTGGGAGCATACCGCCGAACATATTGCGTCTACATATTTGACATTATTGAAATGAAAATAACAAAAGGAATATATTTCTTGATATTCAAGTTGGTGGAACCTTTGCGATGGCGTTTTGAACTGTATTTTGCTGAAAAATTTGATCTTTATGGCTCACTTTCATTTTACTTAAAGCAAAAGTTCACGAGGAAAAAATACTTAAAAACCGCTCCTGTCGTTTACATTTATGCAAACAAAAGAAACGTTGGGGACTATATTTCCCATCTTGGTTTAAAAGAAATAGTGGGTAAAGACGGCCCCGACCTCTTTTGTTCTCCTGTATGGTTAAAAGAGTTTAAAGCGCACATTGACTACTTAAAACAGCATAACCCAAATGTGCTGCTGGTAATTGGTGGAGGAGGCCTTTTACAGCCAGTCTTTGAACCTTTTTGGCACGTTGTACTACAAAGTGGCTTGCGTTTCACCGCGCATGGTATTGGTATTAATAAGATGTCTGGAAGAGGGGAAATGAAAGGTGATTTATTTCCTAAAATCGCGAAAGGCGCCGACCATTTAGGCGTGAGAGATGTATATACCTTCAACTTTTTAGAGCAATTTGCACCAAATAAACTAGTTCTTACCGCTTGCCCCTCAATAAACTATCTGGTTCCACGTTACTGGCAATCACAAGTACGTTCTTCAAACGTTCTTTTGCATCTAATCCATCCGTCAGATGTAAGGTTGGCAGGCGCTGACCTAGATACAATATCAAAAAATCTGATGGCTGTAGCTGAAGCTTTGGGGTTGGAATATCAAGCGCATACTAATATGGATTCTTCTCATGTTCGAATGTTGAAAAAGGTAAGTAATGCTCGCGTTATTGTGAGTAGTCGTCTGCACGGCTGTATAATGGGTTTCGGTATGGGAATTCCTTTCTTGTCGTTACTGTGCGATGACAAAATGAAAGCATTCTTGACATCACACACGGAAGTTGACGGGGTTGATGTTAAGCAAGCAGAAGACGCATCTGTTTTGAAGCATAGAGTTGAGTCGCTTCTAGCTGAATGTAGCAGCGACCGAAGTAAGCTTGATGTGAAGCTTGCTGAAAATGCAGAAGCGGGTAGTTACATAAATAGCCTAGCGTCAAAAATCGCCAAAGATTAATCATAAATGCAATAAAGCAGCAAGCCATGGTGTTAATGCAAAAAATAGTTTGTGGAATTGCGCGCATTGAACAAAATAAGGGATAGGTATGAATGTTACCTTTAGTGGCTTCTACGGTATGAAAAATACGGGCGACGATTGCTTTTGCAAAGTCGCAGAGTGGGGAGCGCAGCATTACTGGGGCGCTGATACCAGTTATTTCTTTTCTAAAAAAATTCCTAAGCTATCCAACAATGCAAAGCCGATTATGAAAACATTGCCATATCGTCTGCAGTTCATTAACGAGTTATTGTTAGATAGGCATTTTAAGAAAAATAAGCATCTAGTGTATTCTGGTGGTTCCATCTTCCACGGCAAAGACTGGTGGGAAATGGAATATGCCAATAAAAACTTTGAAAAGTATGACTTAAAGATTGGGGCTATTGGGGTTTCTGTAGGTCCCTTTGATTCGGTGGCACACGAAAAGAAAGTTATCGAGTTTATGAAACGCATGTCTTTTCTTTGTGTTAGAGACCTAAAGTCTTATGAATTGGTGCAGAGTTACAATTTAGACTTACCTTGCACACATGCTTTCGATCTTGCAGGGCTGTTGCCGAAGGTTGAAAAGTTGAAGCCTAAAGAAAGGCAAGAGAGCTCTAAATCGACCATAGGTTTAGCACTGTCATGGTTTAGTGGGGAAACGGGAGTAGTGCGTCACGAAAATAGTGAACGGCTTCAAATTCTGGCCTCAGCAATCAATGCACTGAATGCTAAAAGAGACGGTGGCGTTGCGCTTCGACTTTTTGTATTCAACGGACATGAAATACATGGTGATATGGCTGCAACACAGAAGTTTATTCGACTTCTGGACCCGTCTGTGAGCGTTGAGCTGTTCGAGTATGTCACCAATCCTATGAGTATGTGGCATCAGATTGGTGAGTGTGATGCATTTTTAAGTTTTAGACTACATGGCGCAATTTACGCGTTTATGGCTCACGTTCCTTTTTTATTAGCCGAGGTGCATGAAAAAGCCAGCAACTTTCTTAGAGATATTGATTGGCCAGAGAAATTTCGGGTAGGGGATTTTGAAGTGTCGCCTGATAGTTTGGTTAGTATTGTTGAAAAAATGCTGGAAGGGCACGACTTTTCGCAAAGTATAAAGCGTTGCGAGAATGACGCTGAAAAAAACTTCACGCATGCCGTGTTTGACTGAATATTTCACTGACTCTAGGAATGTTGATAAATGAAAACTGTTGTGCGTACTACATCAAGGCTTCTTGATGTGTGCTTTGTGTGGAACACAGTCGATAAGGATTTAAAAGTTTGAACTTAGCGAGAAAAGTGGCCAGCAGTACGTCGCTGATCCTTATTGTTCGATTATTCCAACGCGGCATAGGTATTATTAGCTTGCTGATTCTTGCGCGTTTATTAACGCCCCAAGATTTTGGCGTAGTTGCAATAGCTACAATGCTTGTCTTTCTTTTCGATACATTGTCTGAGGGAGGCACTCAGCAATATATCATTCAGAAGAAGACCCTGGATGATAGCGACATTGTAACGGCATGGACGATTTCAATATTGTCTAAACTCGCGCTGTTTGTTGCGCTGCTTGCACTTACGCCTGTACTGGCCAACTTTTTGAACGCACCAGAAGCTGAATCTGCGATACGCGCTATGGCACTTGTGTTACCAATTTCTGCCTTTGCAAGCCCCCAACTCTTTACGCATAGAAGAGATTTGGAATACGGCATCATTTCTAAAATACTCTTGATTGAGAGAGTTGTGAGTTTCTTAGTTACAGTGGTACTGGCTTTCATTTTAGAGAACTATTGGGCCATGATAATAGGCGTGCTGGCAGCATACACCAGCAAAACACTGCTCTCTCATTGGTATGCGCCTTATCCTTTGAAGTTTTCATTGAGCCGCATAAAGGAGCAAATGAGTTTTTCATTGTGGATGCTGATTCGCTCTATTTTGGGGTACGTGCGCGCCGAGTTCGACGTGATTTTCATTAGTAAAATGTACGGTGCAGATCAGCTTGGTGGTTTTAGCTTAATGAGAAACCTTTCATTCTTGCCAAGTAGAGAAATAATCGCTCCTGTATCTAATGTATTCCTAGCAAGCTTTTCTGAAATTAAAAGAAGGGGCGATCCAATTGGAGAGCACATCGTGATTGTGCTTACCATATTGCTATGTGCAATATTTCCCGTTATTGGCTATTTACACGTTTTTAATCAGGAGCTTGTTTCGCTGTTTTTAGGACAGCAGTGGCTGCCTTTTGCGCACTTATTACCTCTATTAGCCATGTTCACCATTACATTTGCCGTATCCACTTTTGTTCAGCAAGGGCTTATTGCAAATGGAGATGTTAAGCTATTGTCGGTTTATGAAATGGTAACATTGAGCTTATTATTAGCCCTGTTTACGTTTTTCTTCTCAGGCAGCATGGAAGAATTTATTATCGCAAGGATAGTATTCGCTTTCACTGTGATGGGCATCTTGCTGGTGTTTTGTTTTATGCGGTTTGGCCTACCTGTAGTTAGCTTACTGTTTATTTGTTCGCTTTTGACCACGGCGTGTTTTTCTGCTGTCTTATCAGCACAAATGTTGACGGGGCAGGGTATAGTCTACCTTGTATTGGGGAGTGCTCTGTACTTTGGAGTTTATTTTGTCGCGTGTTTATTTTTCCTATTTTTGTTTAAAAAGCACAAGGTGCTCAAAGAAGTCACCTCTTTGGCCTCGCGGTTTATTAGCTCTAGAAGGAGTCGCTGAAAACCTGCTAGCGTAAGAGTTTCGCATTGATAGTATAGTTAATGATATCGGTTGGTCTTCGAAAACGTATCTTGTGTACGTTGAATTTGAGCGATTTATACCTCTAGACAGTCAAATGATGAGCATTTGATTGAGAAAATGAAGAAGGATTTCCCCTCTTTTCCCCTTTTCAGAAGTGACTGCCTAATGCGCGTGTAGGTTTTCGAACTTGGATGAGACAAAGTTTTCCCGGATGCAACTGTCCACTTCCCCTTTAATGAGACAATGCTGAATTAGAGTTTTCTAGTTTTGCTCGGTAAGCTGCCGGAGGCAGGTTACTCAGACTTTCATGTGTTCTTTCTTCGTTATAATCCAGCCGCCAGAACCAGGCCATTTCTCTTATACCTGATTGAGGTTTTCAAACAAGTAAGCATCAAGGAACTCTCTGCGGAATGAACCGTTAAAGCGTTCAACAAAGCCATTTTGCTGTGGCTTACCTGGCTGGATATAGACCAGTTCTATATCATTGGTTTCACACCAATCCGTCAGCGTCGCCGAAATTAGCTCTGGTCCATTGTCCATACGCAGTTGAGTTGGTAATCCTCGCTCAGTCTTAAGTTGCTCTAACACGCGTACTACTCGGCTAGCGGGCAAAGACGTATCGACTTCAATAGTAAGGCACTTTCGCGTGCCTTCGTCCACCACATTCAGTGTTCTGAACCGTTTGCCGCAATATAAAGTGTCATGCTTAAAGTCCAACGCCCATTAAAGGTTTGCCTGATCCAGCACTCCTGATGGCTGGGCTATTCGTTTAGATAGCACCCGTTTCGTTCTTCGTCTTAGATTCAACCCCATCTGGTAGTAAACGCGATAGTCTCGCTTGTGGTTGAAGGGAAAGCATTTGAACCGTATTCAGCCAAAACACTACCAGAAGTCCACTCGTGGCGACTATAGCATCAATGACAGCAGCATCCACTCTGCGCTAGTCTCTCCTTGGACTATAAAAGGTCGTGCGGCTAATACCAACAAACAGGTAAGCCTCTACGATACTCAGTCCTGCATCAATTTCTTCTAACAACCCGATGATCTGAGATTCTGTAACGCGATCCTTTCATAATTGTCTCCTGCATTAATCATTGCAAAAAACTCCAATTAAGTTTGTCTCAGTTTATGTGAGGCGGACATAACGCTTATCTTCTCTCCAAAACTAGCGATTGACCTGATTTTGGCTTTCAATAATGTTAAGAAAGCCCTTTACTTTAAGACCCAATAGTCGTTGCGTACTCCACAAGATTTATATTTGTCGGCTAACGAGAGCTAATGTCTTTAATGTAACTAAATCTAGCTTTTAATTTATCTTTAGTTTGTTTGGGTACAAGTTGTTTGAATTTATATAAAATATTCCAGCGCTCTAATACGTGAGTAAGTGCTTTTTCTAATTTCTTATCTGGGTTGTTTTTCTTTATATAAGTGAGATTCTGTCTAATAAACGAGCGGCTATTTTCATCGGTAATCTCCAATTGCCGAATTAATTCATATTCTAGCTCTCTCACATCAAAAGCATTACACTTGTCCAGTGCATTACAAGCATGTAAGTTTATTTTCGTCCTAATGCATTTTTCACATCTTCCGCAGTTGTACTGACTACTAGGATTTTCCCAGCAAACACGAAGATTATCTAAAGCAACTTGATAATTGCTTATCTTTTCTACTTTTTCCACGCGAGATGCTTCACAGCCGTCGTGCACTACCCGCATATTTGATGTGCCCCAAAGATGATCTAAAATTGGATGGCTACCCCATGGAAAGAGCTCCGAGTAGGTATGGGTTGAGGGAATAAAAAACTTTTTAAAATGGCTTGACAAGGAGTGCATAACGATACTCAGTGCTAGGCCATGTGCGATTGGCCCCCACAGTACGTGTTTTTCCAAATATGTGCGAGCATTAGATTCAAGCTCTATAACTTCAGTGTCAAACTCTGCAGCAATTACTTTTAGTCGCTTTGATACTTCATTCCTGAGGGTGCTATCATTCAAAGCCACATCGTATCCATGAACAAAAACAAGGTGTGTAATTTCTCTTTTATTCTTCAAAAAAGTGTAAAATGAATCAACACCACCAGTAAAAAAACTAGCAACATACTTACCCGTTCCTTTCGTTATACAAGTATTTGCTTTTAAAGGTACTCTTTTGAGGCGTTCATCCCACTGTGAGTAAATTTCTTGTATATGGCTAATGTTATCAATAAAAACGGCGTCAGCACTTTGGTCTAATTGAATTACTTTATTATGGAGCATAGCAGGGATAAGCTCTAGAATTGTTTCAATTTCACCTGACTCAGAAACAACAGTTAGCGAACTCTCTCCGTCTAAATTTTTAATATAAAGCTCTTGAGAAGAGTTTTTAGGAGTGTATTTATAAATATTATTCATGTTAACTCTATGCTTTCCTTAAATCGTATTTCCCATTGCAGCTTGCGACATGTTAGATGCTGATAACATGACAGCCAATAAGGTATATGTCTCTCAAAATAACAGACAACAACGTGCAGCACTCTAGCCGTGTTATTGCGATGTTTAATGCTACTCTTTCCAAGTTACATTAGCGTATTTCTCTCTAAGTGAATACTCGTAAATAGCGCGTATTTTAAAGTAGTTGTTACCGTATAGGTTTACTTTTTACCTAACTTAGCCGCCGCAATGGCTACGTGTAGCCTGTTGGTGTTAACCGTTTCAAAGGCGTTAATGTGAGATAAAAAACGAAATGTAGACAGCTTGGCGAGCTTAGGTTCGCATGAACTCAACTCATATAGTGCCGATACGTCAACGTTGTCTGAGGGAATGGGAATGTCAGTTTTTTCAACGTCTATTCTAAATGCATTGAGTTCACCGCTTTGAGGTTTGCTCGGGTAGGGATGACCAAACAGTGATTTTAAAGTGTAGGCAAGGTAGTGCTTCAGCGATATACCAAAATCTTCATTTTTAAAGAGTGCGCGGCGCTTCAATTCTGAACCAACACTATCCAACGCCGATTGGCTGGCAGGTTTTGATAGCATCTTTTCCACATCTGCGCTTAACACCATGTCATCGTGAAGGTATACGTTGGCTCTTGTTACCATTTTGCTAGCAAATTCATAAGAAACTCGTTCTCGACAAAAGAGATGAACAGTTTCAGGAAGCGATTGCAATAACTCTTCTGCACCAAAAAGCGTGTGAGGTAACAATATAAAGGCTTTCACGCGAGAAGCGTATTTTTTGATGTAATAACCAACACGGCTATTTTCACCACCAAAATTGCCGCCTCCACCATAAACAAGAATATCATTGTCTGAAATATCTTTTTCTGACTGGCAGCATTTGTACTCTAAATTGTTTCTTTCAAAAAATTGATACGTTGCACATGCGATAAGTGAGTCACCTGCATTGCCAGGATTGGGAAGGTAGTTTACCTTTCCACCAAGCTGTTGGATTAACACTACCAACTCATCATCTTTCTCTTTATTCATTTTAGTTTCTTTTCAATCCAGCTATAACAATCTTCGAATGCATCCTGCTCTTCATAAAGATAATGCATGCCATGTAAGTCATTCACTTTTACTGCGAGGTTTGAGTGCCATTTTACGTCGCTATTTTGTTCTATCTCGTAGCCTCTTATCACGTCTTGCATCATTTGAGTGGCTACGTCGCAATTCCTGTTGTTTAAAATATACTCTCTTGGAGAGAAGGTTCCCTCATTGTTTAATAAACTCAATACCTTAATTTCAAGATCTTGCTCGTTTGCAAAGTAACCTGTTTGTGCATTTATAAAATCGTATTTTTCACCGTAATTATGGTTTTCTCTCATTATTACCGGTGTATCACACAGCATTCCTTCAATAATCGCCCTGTTGTTACCCTCAAACTTTGACCACAAGACGTTTATTTTTGCCCGCTTATATAATTCAGCGACTTCTTGAGGTGTTATCCATTCGTAAATCTTTACATTGTCAGCAAGCCCCATTTCATCTGCATACGAAAGGATATCAGATTGTGATATGTCACCAGTGTATCCGACTAATACAATCTTGAAGTCAGGCTTTTTTGACACTACGCCCTTCAAAGCTTGGAAAAGTGCTCTGTGACGCTTGTACTTCGCCCATGCAGCCACAACAATTAAATCTATATCTCTTTCTTCATCTATAAGGGGGGGAGCGAAATTCTTATAATTTATAAACCAGCTTGGGCCGACCTTAATTGGAATAAGATTTGAATTGAGTGCTTTAACGAAGTTGTAGTCTCTTTCTTCATAGGTTTGAATGAAAATTGGAAACTTTAGCTGCGTGTAAATAAGAATATTCGACTCGCAAAACCCTGCCCAACTAGGCTCCAGAATGAGATGATAATTTTCTAAAATTTCTTCTGCTTTGAAAAAGCGCAGGAACAAAGGGAAATAGTAACTATAGTTAATAATAATTACGCCTTTCTCAGACCCATTTGGCTTTTTCAGTACGGTGATAATTCCATTTAGCATCTTTTCTGGTGCGGTAAAGAATTCCGCCGTATTTGATAGAGGCTCAACGGCATTAATAAATGCGTCCTGTATTTCGTTTTCATATTGCTGACCGTTAACAAAATACCGTTTTGCGTATTCTACACCTAGTGAGTAACTGCCAGACCACCCCGTTCTGAAAACTGCTGAAACCAGAGAGAACGCCTTACTTCTAGAACCAAGTTTCCATAGTACAAATGCACATAACCTTACACACGCAACAAGTAGCCCTTTTTTGCTGTTGTGATCGAACTTAACAAACTCTATCAATCGATCCTTACTATGTCCCAACTTCATATTTATCACTTCTTTTTGGTGATTAAGTTAACAAAAGTGCGCAATATTCGCTTGACGCTCATAGCATTCCCTTTGCATAGAAAAAGATTTAACGAACATTGCAAAGAGAAAAAGTGATCGTTTTTCTCTTCAGCGATATAAGAAAAAATAAGATAAGCACGGCATTTAGCTTCTTTTTTTAAAGTGCTGTTTCTCAATTCTTCGTCGTTGAAGGTTTCATCAAGAATTTTGAGATGCACAGGTAATAATGAGCGAGCATTGCGAGACGTAGATTGAGGTTGGACTCTATAATCTAATAGCACTTCGTCACATAGAACGATTGGATGCTCTTTAGCAATTTGAAGCCATAGTTTCCAGTCTTCCAGTGCTTGAAGTGACTCATCAAAACCGTTGTATTTTTCATAAACGCTTTTACTGATTATTAAAGACGACGTTGTGAGAAAGTTTTCAATCGCGAGCTGCTTGAATATCAAACCGCTAAATAAACGGCTGTATGTAGAACGGTAAACGGTTTTATCGTCAAAGCCGATTCCTACGTAGCGAGAGTCGCAGTGAGACCAATCGGCCTCTCCAAGCGAAATGAGTTGCTTTTCTAGCTTATTGGGATACCAGACGTCGTCCGAGTCACAGAAGGCTAATATCTCTCCTGTGGCTTTTGATATCGCTGTATTTCGAGCTGCCGAAACACCTTTGTTTTTCTGAGATAATACAACAATACGGTTGTCTGTCTCAGCCCATTTTTTCGCAATACTGAGTGTTTCATCAGTCGAGCCATCATCTATTATAATAAGCTCAAGATTTTCAAACGTTTGATCCAAAATACTGCTAATAGATTCCTCTATAAAAGACGAAGAATTATAAGCGGGCATAATGACACTAACTTTTTTGTTATTTTGATTCAGCATTTTCTGTAGTTGCTTTGAGTTTATAAGTCAGAAAAAGAGGAGGCCTTGCATATTTCCCCAAAGTGTCCCCTTTTGTTAGTGAAATGTACAACTTTCTTTGTTCTTCATCGTAATCAGCTCCGCCAATTGCTAGCCCTCTGAAGCTTGTGGGCAATGGAAATTTTCCATGTTCATATGGTTGCAGCGAATGAGGCAGCGCTAAACCGAGCTTCACCTTTAGTAGGTCTGCAATATCCCATGCCCAGTAATAGCTGTAAGAATCGTTTGCGTCGAATGGGCAAGGTCCGCCGCATTGATGGCCATTGCTTTGCTTTATTTTATAGCCTATTCCGCTCTCGTGGCCTGCCGATTTCCCAAGCGTCAGGTAGGTACGCGTTCCAGGCACGATGAAGCCATATGAAGCACCTGATGACAGAGTCCACATTTTATTACGCCCATCGCTGTTAAGGCTCAAGGAACGATAATCAGGTTGAAGTTCATAAACACTGTGATCATAGAGAGGCTGTCTCATAGAAAAATCTAGTAAGGCCTCAGTCTCCACCGAACCGGATGGACCATAAACAACGCTTTTTCTTGGGTTAAATGCAAACGCAGTGGGGCCAATGGATAGCCGAGAAGCTATCGAAGCATTTGATTGAGAGCCAGTGATGTGTGTAGCTTCAAAAAGTGCCTGTAACTCTTGCGGTATTTCACTTAACCATCCTGCAGCGTGAGCGGCGCCTTCCAATTGGTATGGGCCGTACATTTTGCTGCTCGCTAGGTTGTTTGCCTGCCAAATCATTATGCTGGTATCTGTTTCGGTGCCATTAGCGTCATACCAATTTATGTAGTTGACCATAAGAGCATCATCAATCTGCTTGATACCGGTAATGCGAAAGTAACCGGCAATTCCCGTCGAAACACGGGGCGTATTATTGATAGATTGAAAACCCTGTAAAACGGAGGTTTCAACCTCAAAGTCTTCTATATCTGTGGAGGCGACTATTGGGGGTATGAGTATTTCGCCTACACCGCCAAACTGAGGATGGCTCGCGACAAATATTGACTTTTTCGAAGCGCTTAAACTAAACACACCAAGTGAGAAGTCGAGTGATGCTTTCTCGTTATCGCTCGCGGCTTTTGTTGTTAATCTGAATCCGCCTTCGTATTCCCAGGCAGAAATAGGAATTTTCGGGGATTTGAGCATTTTAAAAGCGTCGCGTACCCAATTACAGTCAAGCAATTGATTACTGTTGCTGTCCTTTAATCCAAGTTCTTGATACACAAATCGCTTTTTTCCAGTGCAATCTTCTCCAGCGAAAACTGGTGAGCCAAAAGACAACATGGCAATTAACACTAATGAATTCAGGAAGCGATGTGATGAAGTCATTGTTAGTTTCCCATCGTCTCAAAATAAATTGAAGAGTAGCGCGAGACCATAGTGTCAGCGGAGAACTTCTCACAAAAAATATTATAGCCGCTTTCACCCATCGCCTTAATTTTTGCGGGTGAAGAGCTCAGTGTTTCAATTGCATGTGAGAAAGAAGAGCAGCAACCGTTAGGTGTTACCAATCCATTCTGTTGGTCTATTATAATTTCAGGGTTGCCGCCAGCATCTGTAACAATACACGGTTTAGAGAGTGACATTGCCTCCAGCAGCGTCATCGACGTTCCTTCACTAAGCGAGGAAAGCAGAAAAACATCCATTAAATCTATAAACTGTGAAGGGTCTTTAATATAACCGGTAAACCGAACGTTGTTTGAAATGCCTTCTTCTTTAACGATTGTCTCAAGAGTAGGCCGTAACTCACCATCACCCACAAGCAAAAGTATCAGGTTGTTTCTGTCACGTAGCGCCTTTGAAAACGCTTTTATCATCATCTCTTGGTTTTTAATTGGATCGAAGCGCGCTACAGTGCCAAGAATGATACAGTCGTCTGGTAGTTTCAAACGCTCCTTCAATGCGTTCTTCGCCTCATTATCACTGTCCAAAGGCTTTATCCCGTTGTAAATCACCTTTACATCGCTTTTTGGAATAGCTTCAAACTCTTCAAGTGCACTTTTTGTTGCTTCTGAAATTGCCGTAACGGCTGACGTAAACTTATTTAGAACAGGATTTACTAGCTTTCGTTTCCAGCTTGAGGAATCTGGGTAAAACCTACCATGCTCGGTGAATATGACCTTAGTTTTTGTAAAAGCCGCGGCTAAAGCGCCGTAAACCCAGGGCGTATACTGATGACAATGCAAAATATCGATATCGTTGTCTTTGATATGTTTTCTTATTTTACTAATTAGCGATCTGTCAAAGCCAGGTTGACGTTCTTTAACCGCTATTGGCGTGCCAGATGCTTTTAAGTCTTCGCCCCAAGGGCCCAGTGGCGCTTCAATACAATAAATCGACATTTCGATATTCGCATCACTATTTCCCTCAATGATGTTTTTAATCACCATTTCAGTACCACCAATGCGCATGTCAAAAGTTACGTGCATGACTCTCATTGCTGCGTAACCTCTTGTGTTAAGGCATAACGTTCAAACCACATTTGATACATTAACATGCTCCACAGTACTATGCCGTGGTCAGCTTTACGCGTTTGATGTTCTTCCCAAAGTTTCTTTATAACACCGCTATCGAATATGTCGTTAAGCCCACGCTGTGAATCAATGATTTGAGATTCAGACAGTGATTTCAATTCACCTCTAAACCACTCATCCAGCGGCGTGCTGAAGCCCATTTTCTTTCTATACAACAGTGAATCGGGGATAAAGGGCTTAAAGACTTCTTTAAGTAAGTATTTTTTCTCACCGTCGCGATATTTCTGTGAGGAGGGTAGGGTAGCGGCGAACTCTGCAACTTGGTAATCCAGAATCGGCGCCCTTACTTCTAACGAATTTGCCATACTCATGCGATCAACTTTCACAAGGATATCGCCCGTCATGTAGGTTTTGATGTCGGTGTAAAGAATTTTGCTTAAATGGTCCGGACCGTCGGCTTTGTTATACATGTCTAAGGTATATTGACTAGGGTGGTAATCGGCGAGCTGCTGTGCAACTTCAGGCTTAACTAAGCTTTGCCACATTTCATCTGTCATCATACTGTTAGTGATATAAAAGCCCATCGCCGGTTCGTGAGATAAGCTTGTGAGTAATGATTTCGCTTTTTTACCGACTGTGCCTGGCACTTTTCCAGCTAATTTCGCTAAGTGTGGAAAAACAGATTTTCGGACCGCTTCGGGGAATTTGCTTCTTAGCTTGTTTTCAACATCGTCTATCGAGTACTTTTCGTAGCCAGCGAACATCTCATCGCCGCCATCTCCCGCGAGCGCAACGGTTACAGCCTTTCTTGCCAGTTCCGAAACGAAGAAGGTTGGCACTAATGAGGGGTCAGCAAAAGGCTCATCAAAAAAGCTTACGATATGTTCTAGTCTGTCGCTAACGTTTTGGTGAACGGTAAATTCATGGTGCTCTGTTTCGTATTTTTCAGCTATTTCACGAGCGAAATCCGCTTCGTTAAATGCTTTATCATCAAATCCTATGGTACAGGTTTTTACTGGAGTTTCGCTGGCTTGTGCCATCATAGCGACAACACCCGAGCTATCCACACCGCCGCTTAAGAAAGCGCCAAGCGGAACATCACTGATCATTCGTTGTTTAGTGACTTTTTCAAGTAAGGTCTTTAACTGCGCTTTATTGGCATCTTCACTGGCACTTGTGGTGTTTTTAAAGCTCAAATCCCAATATTCATGAATGCTGAAACCGTCTTTATTAAGAATTAAATAATGAGCAGGTGGTAACTTGTGAATATGCTTAAAAATACTCTTTGGGTCGGGAACGTATTGATATGCAAAGAAGTCATATACGGCGTCTAAGCGAATTTCCTTTGGAATGTTCGTCAACGCCAATATAGCTTTAATCTCAGAGCCAAACGCAAATCGACCATTATCATTAAAATAGTAAAGGGGTTTTTTACCCAATCGATCTCGTGCAATAAACAGTTCTTGCTTGTTTTTGTCCCACAGAGCAAAGGCAAACATTCCGTTTAGTTTATCTAAACACTTGGTTCCTTCGCGTGCGTATAGCTCTAATATAACTTCGGTATCTGTATGACTTTTAAATGTAACACCGTCGTTTTCAAGCTCGGCTCGCAATTCAAGGAAGTTGTAGATCTCGCCATTAAAAACAATAACCAAGTCACCCTCTTTCGAGTACATGGGCTGATTGCCTGCTTCTGAGAGATCAAGAATACTCAGCCGCCTATGACAAAGGCCGATATGTTCATCGATATACATGCCGCTGGCATCTGGGCCTCTGTGATGAATAGCCTTGTGCATAGCTTCTAATGAAGTTTCACCGCCTTCGTTGAAATTAAAAAGGCTAAATCCTGCAATGCCACACATGAATGGTTATCCCTACAAACTGATATAAGGTCGAAGAATTGACCCAGTTACTATGGTAAATTTTAAGGGAAGCTCACGCCAAATGTTTTCGGCTATTTCTCTTACCCTGCTTGAGCCTGACTCAGCGTCGCTTTTAGCGTCTATCAACTCATTATTTTTATCAAAACTCTGCCAGTTAAGCAGTTGAGGTTCTGCGCCCCATTGTTTTTTAAATTTATATGTACCTTCTTCAAAGGTTGAGCGGCCAAAGTCAAAAACTTTCACGCCATTGTCGGCGCAATGGGAAAGCAAAGACCAATACAACAACATATTAGGAGCAAGGCGATTGAAGTCACGAAGTGTCGAGGCCCATGGAATAGAAGCGTTGTCACCCGATTTTATGATAACGCCACCACCAATAGGCTGGCCATCGTGATAAACCACGCTAATTAAACTACTTTGGCCGTAACTTTTTATAATTGCCTTAAACCATTTTTCAGCGTGAACAGGAGAACCGAGATCTCTCATGTTTTGAGCATATACGTTGTAGAAATCACTTACTAGTACGTTCGATGTGCCTAACTTAAAGGTAAGCCCATTTTTTTCCGCCTTCCTTATTTGGCTGCGTAATTTAGATTTGAAACTTGATAACAGTATTTCACTTGACTCAGGCAGTGGCAAAAGCATACGGACTTTTTTGTTCTCAAACTGGATTTTGTCTAAAGGTGATTTTTCTATACCTCTAATTTCCAATTTTTTTCCTGTTACGTTTCGCATCTGCGCAACAAGAAGCGCATGCATGTCATTTAACACCTTGTCGTTGTCGGCTAAGCCATAGCCTACATCGCAATAAGGTAAAGAACATATTTGTTTGCCCAGTAAAGGTATATTCATTAAAACAGCAGGGAAAACACCAACAACTTGCCCCGTATTAGCACATGTGGCAATAACGCCAAGCATTGAATGACCGTAAGCGGCCTTTACCGCTTCAAGCCACGCAAACTTGTGATAAGCGGAAGCATTTTTGTGTTGTGATACATAGGCATCCCACAAAGGTTTGTCGCTGGCTGACGCTATTCGTAACTTTGTATTTTGTTGTGCCGTCATTAATTTTGCTCACCTTTAATAACACCGCTTGAAGCGCTGCGGTTACTTAAATGCACCTTGGCTTCTGAGATAGTACAAAATTTAACATTGGCATTTTTCGCTAAGTGTTGCGTAACAACCTCAATGCGCTGGCATATTGTTTCAAATGCATTTGGCCCGTCTAAAAGGCCCGTTGCTCCGTCGATTAAACTAGAGCTGTGTAAGTACATATGAATAATGGGTTGTTTTTTCTGAATACTTTGATCGACTAACGCAAGCATGTCTTCGATTTCGGTAAGCTCTGGACTCAAATAAATCTTTCTTAAAAGTTTACTGTGCCAAAGCAGACCGACAGATTTAACCCAATTAAAGGGCGGTTTAGATAGTCGATTGTGAATGCGTTCACCAAGAGAGAAGTTTTGAATATTAAACCCTGCGGTAACAGGGATCTCAAGCAGTTGACGCTGCTCTCCAGGAGCCAATGCGTTGTCAAACGAAGGCCAATAAGGCGATTCTGGTGCACCTAGGCAGCTAAAATAGTCGTTCCTGTAAAAAGGATAAACGCTTGAATCTACGACATAGCCTCTTGATGCAAGTAATCTAAGCATTTTGGCACTTACGCCCCATCGCCCGCTTCTAAAGGACTGTGGGCGAACGCCTATTTCGTCGTGTAAAAGGGCGTTTAATGCATCGAGTTTTTGCTCTACTTGCTCTAAAGGAAGGTTTATTACGTGAGATTCCGCTTCGGTTGTCTTACCGAAATAGGGAGGGTTACACCAAGGGTGTAGATGTGCTCCAATTTCCGCGCTGTTAGACTTAGCAAACGTTCGCAGAGTTTGACTGCCAACCTTATTGCTTGCAACGGCGTAATCAACAAAATAAGTAGGGCGTATACCAAGGTTTTCACAAAAAGTTTGAAATGCAGGAATCTTTTCAACGTTTTTAACTGAACAGTTATGCTGCGGGAACTCTTCGTCCCACTGCCATTCTTCTTCAGTATCAATCGTTAAAACAAATAGCACGTCCTGTTTATGCATTTACTTTCTCTTTCAGCATGTCTTTGAATAATTCAAAGTATTCATCGGCCATTCGTTTGGCAGAGAAATTGGCTTCTACAAACAGCTTTGAGTTTTGAGCTAGTAAAGAGGCGAGCGCTTTGTCATCTAGCAACTTCTCCCAATCTTTCTCAAGCTGGTTGATGTCATGAAGCGGGGCCAATAAACCTGATTCGTTGTGTGTAATTAACTGATCGATACCCGCAATATCATAAGCAGATACCGGGATTTCCATGGCGCATGCTTCCATTAAGCAGCGAGGAATGCCTTCAAGCGTCGACGTCATTACGAACAAGTCAAAGTCGCGCAGCAGCTGTAGCCTGTCATTTCTAAAGCCTAAAAAATGAATGTCGCTAGCACTAGCCAGTGTTTTTGAATACGCCTCTAAGCTGGGGCGGTCTTCGCCGTCACCCAGCAGTACTAATTCAATATCTTGACGCTTTTTATATAAAGACTCGAAGCAGTCTAAAATGGCTTTTATATTTTTCCGGCTGATCATTTGGCCCACAAAGCCAATGGTCTTCTTTTCTTTTGGCTTGTCTGTTTTTGTTTGTCTAACGGCTTCAACTTCAGACAAGTCTACGCCATTTTGGATATACTCAAGCTTGTCAGGCGATATATTAAACTTCTCCACATCACTCATTAGTTGCTTAGAAAGTGGAACAACTTTGTCGGCAAAGCGCATCGACTGACATCCTAACCAAATAAAGAGACGGAGTTTCAAGTCGGCAGCATTTTCAAAGCCGTGGGGTGTTACTACACACGGAATACCTGCTTTTCTAGCCGCCATTACGCCCAAAATATCTGACTTATAGCCGTGAGTATGGATAATATCGATATCTTGTTCTTGAATTAAATCCGCCAATTTCGAAACGGCACGCAGGTCAAAACGACCCTGCATAGGAATGTGGTGAGTTTTTCCTATCGCTTTGAACTGTTTTACTAGCTCTAGCTCTTCTGTACCCGGCTCTAAGGTAACAACAAGTTCACTCGAAACACTATCTGGTAAATGCTTTGATAACGCTAACACCCATCTTTCTGCACCGTAAAAACCTGTTGAACAAATAAACTGTAAAACTTTCATTGTTATTTATGCGAGCTGGTACTAACAGCGCCGCGTACTCCTATTAATGTTCCAAGTGCTCTAGCCGGAAAATAAAGCAGATAAAAAAGTGAACAATGCCACCAAGTTACTTGCTGCTTAACAAGCCTTTTTAGTCGCCACGTGTACGCTGCAAAAGGCAGTAAAGCGCCTACTAACATAACTATAGCGACAATAGGTTGCGAGAATATTATCGCGAGAAAAGCCAGTAAAAGACCACCTGTAAATGCAAAAGGAACAACAAAACTTGGCCATTCTCTCAGCGGAATGCGCCTTCCTTTTAAAGATGCAATATTGGACTGGCCGCGCCATATTTCTTTTTTATACATCGGTGCGTAAGCTTTGTCTTCGCCAATGTGAATATACTGGGTTTGTGAGGTGTAAAACAACTCACCTAATTTATTAACCTTATCGGTAAAGAAATAATCTTCACAAGTAAGAAGGTGTTCAGGAAACTTACCTGCCGCTTCAAATGTTTCCTTTAAAAGAAATAAGTTGCGGCCAGGCAGAAAACTGACAGGCACATCAAGTTCAGCATTGCTTAACGCCGTTCTTATTCTCTCTAAAGGCGGCGCGTTAGGGCTGTTCACCTGCATGGCGGCGACTAGAGCCGTATTGTCTCGCGTTTTGAGAGTATCAATCATCACGTCTAGCCAATTCGAAGCAAGTGCAACATCTGCGTCTAAAAATGCCAAGTATTCACCTGTCGCCAAGCCGGCGCCCAGATTCCTAGAATGTGAAATCGTGTTATTCTCATCGTTATATACAACTCGCAAATTTACTGTTTCGATAAATGCGCTGAGCGTATTTGAAATTTCTTTATTCTGACTTACCAAAACAACTTCGTATTGTTCTTTCGGTGTTGTTAGGCCCGCAATACTTGTTAGTGTTTCAATGAGCATGTCTTCACGCCCCTTATGCGGAATGATAAAAGACGTATTAATACTCATGGTTTACCTAACCATTTTTGAAGTTGTGGAAAACGTTTCACTAGCTGTTTTCTCTCTCTTGACGGAGATAAATCAATAAGGTTGGACAAAAGAAAACTCAATGAATTGGATTTTTCTTTCAAGGCCTGACCTTTTTGTGTAGAAGTCGATGAAAGAGGGCGGGCAGCCTGCTTAAAACCGGAGTAATGACCGTTTTGCATCATTAAACAAAGTACGCGCGTGGTACTCGTTTCTGTACTCGTACTAAGGCGTTGAAAAATTGTATCTGCTAGTTGCTCGGCTTTTTGCTCAGCAAGTGTACGTTGGGCTTCAGTTAAATAGTTAGATGCAAAATGCAGTACGCATAGTTTTCTTAGGTCTTGCCCACTCCACGTTTGATTCGGAAACTCAAGAATGTCAGGCTTGTCCAGATAAGCATATTCGTTCACTGCCATCCAATTGGCATAGTGAGTAAGTGAGTCTACTGCGTATTGATAGCTCGAGTCATATTCACAGCGCTGTTCTTTAAGTGATATAAATCGGCAAACTGCTTGTAGGAATACAGTATAAAACCACGTTGCTTCGACATTATCCAATTGCAATTGGTCGAAGTCATCGGTGGGAGAGACCGTATTCGCTATAATATAGGACGCGGCTTCAATGTCACTATCACAACCTTGTAGTTCGTATCTATCTAGCCTTGCTTGCAGGTAGTTACCAGTACCTCTGTCTAGAGGATACTTTCCTGTTTTTATATTTTTAACACCAGGAATATCGCTATTTTTAAACGCAAGCAGGGCGCCTACAAACGTACCGTCGCCTTCATAATAATTGGTTACCCATTGCGTTATGGATAATGCGGCGTCTCGAGACGGTGTGTAGCCAGTAAGCAAATGATGCAAAGTGAGACCATTGGTATAACAATGTTGCCCACCCGGACCGCCGCCTCCAGCATGATCATCGTAAACACCAGACGGCTGGTGTTTAGAGTACGTTCTATGTGAAGCGGTATATGCCTGAACATAATGGTCGGTATGCCAAAACAATCCGCCGCTATACTCGGGCTTATCGTCACGGGTGTGATAAACATCAATATCTGCAACGTGCTTGGCAAGATCATCGGCTAGTTCAAACCAACGAGGATTGCCGCTTAACAACCACTGCATCAGCATTCCAAATATAGGGTCGTATTGATTGTTGTAATGTGACACGAAAAAGGGCTCGTCAGGTGCGAGTGCCTTTTCGTGATCCGCATACAACTCACCAAAATGTCGCCAGCCAAATTCGTCGATATCGAGCCGCTTTTGATAAAAAGAAGACGAACCTTCAATGCCATTTTTTATAAGTGAGTCAAACTCACATGATTTAGAAGGGAGAAAAGGCAAAACAGATGCGTTTTTTAACCAAGCGCTATCAATGACTACCTGCAGCGATTGTATGTCAAAAGGTGCGATTGAAATGCATCGTGTTTTTTGTTCACCAGGCTGAAGTTCAGTACATTCACTATGCCTTGAACCTAACAAGCTAACGCTTAAACTGTCTGCTGTTAAATGTGCTGAAGAAGGAAAATTTTGCCAAAACTTATCAACATGAATACTAAAAGTGCTACCGCTGTTTGAAATCTTAATTTGCGGTTTTGCTTGGTCACCCGAAAGCAATAAGTGGTCTTGTTGGTAAAGTTTAAAACCGCGAAACGGAAGCGAGTTAACGTTGTCTTGATTTACATGAACTGGACTTTGCCAGTTTTCAAAACCACTGGAAGCCTGATGAAGTGTCAGCTCTTCATGTTCAGATGAACTAAAGACATCAGAATTTAGCGTCAGCGTAGACTCTAGCGATTTACCTTTAAACGAGATACAGCATTCTTTTAAATAAATACTGTTTGGGTCTCCCAAGTCCCACTTCCCATTTGGGTGTGACGCTGCGCTTGGGTTTCGCATTGTCAAATGAGCACAAACCGTTCCGGTACTAAGGAAGATTGACGCTTCTGTTTCAACAATCAGCTTTTTATCGCTGCCAAGCCTAATCTCGTATTTTTGTTCAACGGTTAATGCGCTGTATTCGTTGTTATTGCAATGAAGAGCATAAGAGAATGCAATAGGGGTTATCGATTGAGGAATAATATCAACAATATCGAAAGAGCTGGATAAGTGCTTGTTGGTTACAAACTGAAAAGGCTTGGCTTTGTTAATTGTGAATGTTTTGCCACTGCCCAGAGACAGTGAAAGCGCCTCATCGTTATTGTTTACAGGTGAAACAAGCTTGTTCGATGGTGAGTCGCTCTCCACCGCTTCTAACGTCAGAACTATTTCATCGCTTACCGAATGGCGCTGTAAATCAATCAAACCTTCACATAATAACCACTTTATTGAACCATCTGGCCATAGCTGCGAGGTTTTGATAAAAGCATCAGTTAGTAGTATTCCGTTTGCGGCAAGCCGAAATTGAGTGACGGCGGGCCACATTCCCTTAGGGCAAGGTATTCCTGTTTTAAAATGTCCGCACGTCTCTTTGGCTAAAGAGGCAATCTGGATAGTTCCAACCGTTTGTGTCATTACTGCTTTCTTTATTTCTTCCGTGAGCAATGTTCTTGATGAACATATGCATAATGACTCTAGTATGCCAATGGAATTGCCACTTGTGTAGCCTTCATCACTAATTTGTTACTTTGACCTTATATTTGCTTCGAAGTAGTATGATAATAGGACAAATAAAAATACTAAAGATAGCTTGGAAGGCGCTGATGTCGAAAGTTTGCGTGTTGTCGCAACGAGTACCGTATCCCCCAAATAAGGGCGAAAAACTTAGAACATATCATCAAATTGAATTTCTAAATCGCTTAGGGTACGAAGTCGAAGTTTTTTCTCTCATAGAAACTGCAGAAGATAAGAAAAATGCCGAAGCGTTAGCCAAGCATCTTGGAATTTCGGTTAACTCTTACCAGTTAGGTAGTAAATTCACGCGTTATGCTTCGGCCTTACTGCAAGGTTTGCCCATAAGTGTTGGAGCGTTTTACTCAAAAACACTTCAACATGTTATTGATGAAAAGCTGAAAGAGGGTGAGGATGCGCTGCTGTTAACCGCGTCGAGTTTAAGCTATTACATCTTCAACTCGCCTTATTACAACACTACCCATTGTCGCTTGTTTATGGACTTTATGGACGTTGATTCAGATAAGTGGGCGCAATACGCAGATTCTTCTTCCTTATTAATGCGCTGCGTATACCAGCGTGAAAGCAAGGGTATAAAAAAGCTTGAGGCTAAAACAAACCAACGGTTTGATGAGTGCTTTTTGATTGCAAAGGAAGAGGCGCAGCTATTTAATTCTTCAGTAGACTCATCGAAAGCGATAACCGTACTTGGAAATGGATTAGACTTCGATGCGTTTTATCCAGCGAAAGCCCAGCCTTGCGCGGTAGCAATAAGCACTGCACCGCATTTCTTGTTCACGGGCGTGATGGACTACAAGCCAAACGTAGACGCGGTACTTTGGTTTGTTAAAAACTGTTGGCCACTCATTCGAGAAAAAGCGCCGAATGCAAAGTTTACTGTGGGTGGTATGAACCCTGTTGAAGAAATAAAAGCGTTGTCAGGCCGCGATGGTATAGATGTCACGGGCTTTGTCGATGATATATTGCCTTATTTTCACCAAGCTCATGCGTTTGTTGCGCCATTTAGGTTGGCAAGGGGCGTGCAGAACAAAGTCCTTCAAGCGGCGGCATGTAGACTACCGATAATAACCACGTCTATGGGAGCTGAAGGGATCTCGTTTGCCAATGCTGACAACATGTGGATAGTAGATGATGTAGACAGCTTTGTAGCTGCATGCGTTGAGAGTATTGAAAACTTTGAGCTATCACAACATAAAGCACAACGTAGCTACCAAGCAATAGTTAGCGAATATAGCTGGGAACAACAATTGAGCCCGTTGATGGTGGCAATGGCAAGAATATGAAATCAATAATTAAGAAGAGTTTTTTTGCCCTTTGTGCACTTGTAATGTTTCCTTTCACGCTTTTGTATTTAATGCTGTCTATTGTGGTAAACAAAGACTCGCTGCTTTCGTCTTTTAGCCAGCTGCTATCGCTTATACCCGGTAAACTAGGGTGTTATTTACGTTCGGGCTTTTATCGGTTTGTCATGACCTCGTGTGCACCAAACGTTCTCATCGGTTTCGCCACGTTGTTTTCACAACAAGATACTGAGATTGACGAGGGGGTGTACATAGGGCCGCAATGTAACATTGGCAAATGCGCTATTGGGAAAAATACTTTGTTGGGAAGCGGTGTGCACATTATGAGTGGCAAAGGACAACACAATTTCTCTGACCCAGAAAAGCCGATAAAAGATCAGGGCGGCGTTTTCACCAAAGTCTCTGTAGGAGAGAACTGTTGGTTGGGCAACGGTGCACTGGTTATGGCCAATATTGGCAAAGGAAGTGTGGTCGCAGCAGGTTCTGTAGTTATTGATGATGTGCCTGCGGGGGTTATAGTAGGTGGGAACCCTGCGAAGGTCCTGCGTGCTTTGCGAGAGTAACTGCTGTATTTGCCAAATAATTTCTCAATCGTGTGAGAACACCTTTGAATGTCATCGTTGGAATTTGTAACGAGTGAAATACAACAGTGTCATTGGACAAAGTTTGTTTGTATTGACTTGCTCCTCCCATAAAATCGTACCAACTTAACCCTTGTTGAGCATAATACTCCATTAAAGCAAGATGCAGAATATAACCAGGCTTAATATGCTTAGATGCAAACTCAAGGTTTACTCCAGAGCAGTAAAAAAAGACCGCGTCTTTTTGTACGAAGTTGAGTGTATACCCTAGCAAAGCATCTCCTGCTGTAACTTTTGCTATTTCACAAAGCTTGCCATTACTTATCAAAAAGTTCTTAAGCGTGCCTTTGAAGACCTTATTTTCAAATCCGCTCCCAAAGGTAGAGTCTCCCCACCGCTTTATGTGAAGTATTTCTAATTGCTCTAGAAATAAGAGTTTTTGTTCTAAACATTCAGCAATTGTCACTTTAATTGGACCAAAGCGAAGATGTACTTCTTTTATACTCCTTCTTAACTTGCTTCTACTATTAGCTGAAAGGCGAGAGATTAGCTGCTCTATAGTAAGTTCTGGTGAAAGAGAACGACGAAAACCATATGAAATATGAGCGTCAATGCGTAAGTCGTTCAAGTATTTTTTGGGAAAAAGAAATTCACATGTCATTGAAACATTAAGAATATCGAAATTTTGGCTTTTTAGTTCTTTTAAGAGTAAATCAAAGAAACGGTTTTGATTTTCAGGTAAGCCAAGTGACGTGTTGTACTCTATCCACACTTGGTCGTTATCAGGACAACCAGTTTGGTTTATATGGGCTAACTTAAAAGTCAGCCCATATTTCTTTTTAAAGCTCTCACCGATTAACGCAAAGTGACTCACAGTACTTTGTTCGTAGAGCAAAAACATATGAACCGGAAATGTCTTTTGGGAAAACCATGCTTTGAGAAAACCCTCACTCAAAAACGGCGAAAAGTTATCACAGTTTACTTCATGTAAGACAGTGGAGAGTTGCTCCCAAGTTACATTTGTTAGCCATTGTGTTTCTTCCATGTACTAATTTTTTACGTCTTTTGAAATACGCTCGTACAAAGATAAATCTTCTTCAGTCAAACTCGACTTTTCGACAGTCGCTAAAGCCTTCTGAGCTTGGGTTTGTTCGTCAAGATGCATGTGTGCGTTTGCTAACAAAAGCGCATTAGCGTTAGAACTAACATTATTTGAAAACGGGGTTATCTCATCATAACGCTCTGAAGAAGTTAAAATGCGAAACAACGTATCTAAATAGTCTTGGTTTGATGCATTTAATTCAACGACTCGCTTTGCAATTTCAAAAGCTTTGTCGTTTTTACCGTCAAGGTAAAGGACCCATGCATAGTTATTTAATACATCAGTGTTACCACTTGTTTTACTAATGATGTCTTCAAAAATAGCTATCGACTGAGCGTTGTCATGTCCTATTAATGACTCAGCTAATAGTGCTTTTATTGATAGGTCGTTAGGATGTTGCTCAAGGTGCGCTTTAAGAACCCCATAGTCGACATTGCCACGCCTTATGTTTAGCGCATGAAGTAATTTAAGCGTATGAGAATTGCTTGACTCGTTATAAGCTCTTGTGAGTAATGATGTCGCTTCATCCAAATTATTTTGCTTAATAGCGTAGGTACCGTTTAGGTAATCTAACAGCTCTGATGGAGCGTTCGACTTTTTCTCAATCTGTCCGATTTTATACTTCGCTTTAGATAAGTTCCCTTGATGAATGTAAAGGGAAACTAGCTTTGCATCTAACGCAAGGCTTTCTTTTGGTCGGTCAAGAGAGTGCGGGACTTGTTCTAGTACTGAGATCGCTTCTTTTAATTGGCCTGTGTTCTCAAGGTATGTTGCAAATGCAATATTTGGGCGTGTGCTGTCAGGGAACTGTTTATTCCATGCCTTGACTATATCTCTTGCTTGATTGGCGTTATTCGAACGGCTCGCTAGGTAGAACTGTAATTCCCAGTATTGATTGATTAGTTTTGCCTTTTCGGCATCTGTAGTGTTTAGAGTTCTTTGAGCAAGCTCATTTGCGCCTTGAGTAGCGAAAATACCCGCCTTCATCAATTTAAAAAGAACATTGTCGTCAAATTCTGAAATAGCTTTATCAATATAGGTATGTAATTTCGATTCGTATTCTTTATTTTTAGAAAGCTTTTGGAAAGCAAGGTATAACTTTAGCACAACGACATCGTTGAGATTATTTTCTAGTATTTTATCAAGAGAATTCAGTGCACTCTCATAGTCTTTGTTCTTCGCAGCAGACTGAGCCATGAACATGTGAGCAGCTCTATTTGTAGGCAAAAGCTCCAAAGAGTCTTGATAAACTAACGCTGCGCTATCTCTGTCACCTTTAGCAATAAGGATGGCTGCTTTATAGTTCATGACTTTTACTTTGTCAGTTGTTCTTTCCAGCCACTTGTTTACATATTTTAGCGCTTCGTCAAATTGAGCCTTGTTCATCATCATCGCAACTTGAATGAGATTATAAGTGCTATCTGAAGTGTCGCCTGGTTTACTCAGTGTTTCAGAACTCCCTTCACGTGCTAACTCGATAAGTCCGCTAAGCACCCTTGCTCTAGGCGATTCGCTTTGAGCGAGCTTTGATTGTAGCGTAGTCCACTCTCTGGCATGGCTTTCTGTGCCTATAAGTTGTCCAATGGTAGACACATCCAGCTCTGAGAAGCTTTCTTGAGTTGCTAGAGTTTCTAGTGCATCGTCGGTAATGCCCAGTTTGATTTTGGTAGCAACAAGCATGGTATTTGCCAATTCGTTGTTTGGTGCCATATTTGTTGCTTTTTCAAAGCTACTTAATGCTGATTCATAATTTTGAGAATTGAACTCTAAAAGCCCTTTCGTTAACGAAACAGAAGGCATATCTATTCCGTAGGTATCAGCTAAAGATATGGCGCTATATGCTTCATCATGTTTATTTTCGCTTAATAAAATTAAACTATTAAGGTAATTAGCCATTGGGTTTTTAGAAAATCTCGCAAGAACAGGGGTTACAAGTTCTTTCGCTTTTTTAAAGTCATTATTAACTAGCAGAGCTTGAGCTAATGGCAAATTGATGTTCAATACGTTAGGGTTATTTTTCTTATACGCATTATAAACTGTTATCATACCGTCAATATTATTCGACCGCCTTAATAGATCGCCCATCACAAGCAGCTCAATATCGGATGTGGAATTGTCAATTAGTGGTGAAACATCTAAGCTTGTAAGAGTGTTGCTATTAAATGCTTCAAAGACGCTAAATACGGCCGTGTCGCCTTCTATTCTTTCTAAATCTATAGAGTTTGATAGTGCGACGCTAGACCACGCTTCTGCCAACATACAATCGCGACAAGTACTGTTTTTATCTATAAGTCTTTGGAAACTGCTATCAAAACTAAGGATAGCTATATGTGCGTTTAAGCTCTCAGCTTTGCTCTGTTCGGATGGGGTTAGCGCTTCAATATCTACTTTTTCGAGTTGCTGTTTGGCACCAATTATATTGCCATTTAGTAAGTAAACTTCTGTAAGCAATAGCCTGAGTTCAGATGTTGGCTCCTCACTCATCGCTTGTTTAATTAATACTTCAGCCTCTTTTGATTGCCCATTCTCAAGTGCAACTTTGGTTTCTTGAATGTAATCTTGGTGAGCCTTTGGTGTGCATCCAATACAAGTTAATAGAGCGAGAGCAGCAAATTGAATATTTTTTTTTAGCATTTTAAAACTTCTAACGTCCGTGAGTTTACCTTGATAAAGGTATCGTGCTTTTTAATAAGTGACAAGAAGTATTAAGATAGTATAAAAAAAAGCCGGATTAAAATCCGGCTTTTCTTATAAAGACAATGATTACTTTTGCTTTCTACGGCGAGCTGTTAAGCCCAAGCCCAGCAAGCCGAATGCAGCCATCGCTAGCGTAGTAGGAGCAGGTACAAGCGTGGTCTGAACCGTTGATGATTGAGTAATGGTCAACTGATAAGTACCAGCACTAACGTTTGCCCAGCCTGATGTGAAAGTCTCGCCGTTACCTGAACGAACAAGTAAGTCGCCTAAACCAGGTTGATCAATTGCGATATCGTTAAATGTCACGCCTGATGGGCCATCTGTAAGAGACACTGTATCTCCAGTGACAAGGTTCGCAAGTTGAATTCCAAATGTCGCTTTAGCTGTAGCTGTAGCCGCTCTTAAACTATCATTAGCGATATCCGGCGAGATAAATGCATCAACTAAGTAATCCATCAAAGCACTAAATCGCACATTAATATCTGTCAACGCATCGAGTGTAAATTGCGTAAGGATATCGTTTGCGATGTTACTATTGGCACCCGCGCTTTCATCGTTACCAGCAGCAATGCCCGCATCCGCATATGTAAAACCGCTAGCACCAGAACCTAGCGCACTGCCTGAAACTTGAGCGTCAGCCACTGAATAGTAAAAAGCGTCACTCGCAACTAAATTGCCACCATCAACAGACTGACCATTGTTGGTAAGACCTAAAACTCCGCAAGAAGAACCTAGGCAGAGTAAGTCTGCATCAGAATCAGCTGTGGCAGAGGATTTTGAATCTAAGTCTGAATCTGAAGCGCCATTGTTATCAGCGAACGTGCTTGTTGACCTTGTGCCACCCGGAAGGATAGAAATAAAGTCAAGAGGGTTAACTGGATCAGGTACCAAGTCGCCGTCAGTATCGATTTGAACAAGAAGATCATTTAATTCTAAATAAGCTGTTGCTGATACTCCAGCTGTTGCATTCGAAGCTGTAACAAGAGCTCCCGCAATCGCTGCATATTTGATAGTTGTTGCAAATTTCATTTTCCACGCTCCGTTGTTTTGAACAGTAGGTCTGTTATACGTGTTAACATAAGCATGCAACGTGCCATTTTTTAAGCGATTGATTTTATAGGTTTTATTTCATTCGCGTTTACGTGTTGTAAAATTTTTAGACACTAATTGATATTTTGAAGGAGAGATGACATTACAAGGATCAAAATAAGATTTAAGTTCAGGGAGCTCAAAAGGTAGCGGTAGATGCTGTCGATTGAGAAAGTGATTGGAAAGCGTAGACATTCTATACTGAAGGAAGCCCATGGAAGCACACTTAAGCATTATTTCTTGATAGCAAGCTAAAGCTTGTTCTTCCTCCTTCTCTTTTTGTCTATCCCATGAAAGAGATAATACACACTCCATTGTTCTTTCATTTATAAGGGTTACTGAGATTGGACTTTCTAAACTATACTTCTTACATGTTTCACTCATGATAGAAGTAATTAATTTAAAATCTTTGCTCGATATTTCAGAGCAGGGCGCGCCCCATAGCAAACCTACTTTGTCTTGACTTGGATTGGGCACGTTATCTGTTAACTTTTGAAGGTTTCTCCAATAAATGGTTCGAAGAAATTCATTGCTAGGAGTCCCTTGTTTTATTTTACATAATTCTATTAGGCTCTTTCTCAGAGCAAGTTTAGCGCCTATTTTTCTGGCTATACCACTATTACTGGAAACTAGTTTTTTAACTAAAGCTCTATTATATTTAGGAGTAATAGACAGCGTTTTCTTAATAAAGCTGAGCTTTTCTTTGTCAATGAATAAAGGTTTTACACCTAGTTTTTTCATCGCGGTCTTAAGATCTTTAATATGCGCTTTGACTTGGTTTTTGGTTCCGTACATCCCTCCTGAAAGCGTCCAATCATCTAAACCGAATTTGCGGATCAACTTGTTTAACTCTTCGTAATCATACGATTTAATTAGATTTGGAAATTCTACAGCAAGTAATTGGAGTGTCTTCATGTTGTTTCCAATGTGTGCAGCACTGTGTATGGTGTTTTGTTTTCTCAGAATTGCACAAGTATCAATCATTTGATCAATATCTTCTTCTTTGAATGGTATGAAGTAAGCAACGAAACAATCAGGTTTTTTCAAAAGCTTAATTGTAAGGTTTGTTACAATTGAGACATTATTTTGAATCACGAGACCTGTCAGGTCAGGGCCGATGCTATAGGTTCTGGTTGCTATTTTCCCGTCAATTTCAAATGATGTACCATCGGTTGATGTCACAAAATGTGTAGGTGCTTCTTCTTTATTGTTGGGAGTGATAATTTCTGCATGCAGAATATTCTTAGCGTGCTCAGCGAGTGGAGTATGACCAAAACCCCGTTCAAGATAGTTTCCGATGACGCTTGCAAATTTTGGCGCTCCAGTAGTGTCATGTATATGGATATCACCGTTTTTTATTAAAAATTCACTAATGGCTTCTTGTGATACTCCTGGTTCTACTGTTATGTGTCCACTTGATTTCTTGTAGTAACTTATTCTTTTAAACTCACTTAAATCCAAGGCAATACAATTTGAAGCGTAGGGCTCTTTACCTCCATAACCTAAGTTGGCGCCTCTACTGTAGGGGTGAACAGCAAATCCATTGCATTTTGCAAGTTCTATTATCTTAATTATTTCCATATATCGCGAAGAGCCATCGGATTCGGAAGGGTATGGTTTAACGACCAATATAGCTGAATTTTTTTCTGGATACGTGATGTACGCATCGTTAGTGTCGACAAATAATATCTGTGATGACCGAAAGCCAGAAGTTAGTAGAAGGTTTTTCAGCTGCTCAAACCCAAAGTCTAATGTTCTCATAAATAGTTCCTAACGCGCCTGAAAAATATCGCAAGACTGGAATGCAATGTATTAGGTAAAGAGCACCAGGCTCGGCAAAAGTAATTAGAGTGTTTAGACGCTTCTCTAGTCTCGAGGATACTTCTCAACTTGATGCTGTATGTTTTTCAACATTATTTTAAAGCTAGGCCTTAAATTAGCGTAGAGCAGCGATGGATTGATATAATAGGGTGCACGCCTACCATGATAGTCAATAACGGGACCAACCTGCTCAAACTGAATGCCCACAAACCTCATACTTCGGGCAAGACGTGGTTCCATCATAACATACGTATGTTTGATATTATTGTGCATAACTAAAGCAGCAGCAGAGAAGTAAAGCCCGATTGCGATAAAGGGGAAACACCTTAATTCATTTTCAGAGTACGTATGTTCATTAATTACACCTGTCGCAGCACCAGAAAACCGGTCCATCTGACGCTTCCGAAACTCAAGTGGAACTGCGAGTCGAGATATCTCGCAAATGTCTTTCCGTGCAAAGTTACGTGGGTTCAGAGTTTCATGAGTAATTGAATTAATGCAGTATTTCTCAATAGGGAGAAGTTGGTTTTCTATCTGGGGTCTAACCAAACGTACTGTCCCAGCATAGTGACCTGAGCCTTTATGTCTTATTAAACAAGGGCTCGAGAATTTATCGAATTCGTCAGTTTCAAGACAATTGTTTTTGAGTGGTTCAAACTCGAGCTCTTCACAATAAACTTTATGTCTAATATTAAAGCTCTCAGTACGTGTATTTTCGGACTGCGCAACTACTGGCTCTAAGAACTCGGAAAAGTGTTTTGAGATAAACTTGGCTTCTTGGAGTTTTTCCAACCCCCCAAGAGCCTTTCCCAATTTACTGTCCCGGCCGACAATTGACTTCACGCGTCCTATTATTGTTTTATTAGCCACTAAACTTTGGTCCACACAAAAAACGTCCTTCAAAACAGTCTAGCAAATCTTTTCGATAATTTGCCTAATCCTTTTATACTATTTTTCCAAAACATGGTATTTCACTATTGCCAAGTATTCGTATATCGCTCTTCTAGTGCGCTCTAATGCTAGAATTGAAGGAAGTGAAAGAAAAGGATTTAATTCTCCAGAGCTTTGAAAATCAACTTGAAAAATCTCTGAGCTTATATCAGCGTTTTTTAGTATCTGAGCTAATCGATATTGGTGAGTGGCGCTTGTTATGGTTACTAGAGTTATGTGGCCAAATCTAGTTTTTAATGCTTCAACCTCTGATAGTGAGTCGGTACCTTCAGGTATTGAAATCACTTTATCAGGCGTTACCCCTAATGTTTCAAGAAATTGCTTTGCTTTTTCTGAATATTTAACATCTTTATCAGCAAGGAAGCTTCCCCCCGTAACTATAATCGGGATTTTCAATTCATCAGAAAAAATCTTAGCTTGAATCAACCGTTGGATTGAACACTCGTGCCAACGCGAAACTTCTGGTAGATCGTATTGCGTTTGATAATAGCATGCAGGAACAAATATAGCGTCACTTCTAGTTAAATCGGATGAATGATAGCGTTTGCTGTTGTACTCTAACGGATAAAGTAAAACGTTTGCCACCCATGGTTGAGAGCAAACCATCAACACAAGTACACCCATTAACAAAGTTTTCTTCCCAGTGTTCAAATAATTTGCCCGTTTGAAAGCATATGACATAAGTATTAGCAATACGCTGATAGTTAGGGGGGATATCAAAAGCAGAATTATTTGTTTTAAAAAATCCATTGTTATCTTACGGTGTACCTTGGTTAAAGTTATTAAGCTAACGCTCAACTGGGAAAAAATACATGAAAACTTTAATTATTTGGATTTTAGTGCTGTTGGGATTACTGACTCAGAGTGTAGCAGCAGATAATGATGTAACCTCTTTTACTTCTATTGTGAAATCAGTCTCCAAAGGAACTGTTGCCGTAGCTGTCGATGCGCCAATTAAGCACAGTGCACCAAGGGTATTAGGGACGGGGTTTATTGTAGCAAACGGTTTTTTCGCAATTACAAATTATCACGTGGTATCTGAAGATTTAGACCCCACAATAGTTGAAAGTTACGTAGTCCTAAGTGGCGAAGGTACAGTAGTAAAAAAAATTAAAGCAGAAGTCTTAAAGATTGATCCTAAGCATGATTTAGCATTGTTAAAGTTGGACTCCCCCTTACCTGCATTGAAACTTGGAGATGATGAATTGTTAGAACCTGGGTCAGAAATCGCGTTAACGGGCTTCCCAATTGGCGCTATTTTGGGTTTATATCCTGCTACACACAGAGGGTATATTTCTGCAATAACGCCAGACGCAATCCCAGCGTTAAATAGCAACCAATTAACTAATACCATGATGGCACGCTTAAAGAACGTAAGCCTAATTTATCAACTGGATGCAATTGCTTATCCAGGCAACAGTGGCAGTCCCTTGTATGACCCTCGAACAGGAGAGGTAATTGGTGTAATAAACAAAGTTCTAGTAAAAGATACAAAAGAAAGTGCACTTGCTTCACCAACTGGTATTTCATATGCAGTACCTATTCGGTTTGTAACCACCCTGTTGAGGGGAGCTACAAATTAACTCTAGAACAGTAATTAGATATTTTATGGTGCATTATTTGCTAACTGTTTTTTATTTTCTTAATTCAAACTATAAAAACTTTGCCGACCAAGAGCTGAGCTTTATGTAGCATAGTTAACTGACAAGGCTAGTTTTATAGAAGTAGGTTGTATAAGACTTCTGTCGCTCGTTTGAACTAGAATAAAGCACGAGCGTATCAGTGATACTTTAATTTAAAATACGAAATCCAAGGGATTAATAAATGAAAATCTTAGTCACCGGAGCAGCTGGTTTCATTGGTGCAGCTGTATCGCAATACCTTATCAATCGTGGTGACCAAGTTGTCGGGATTGACAACATTAACGATTATTACGATGTGAATTTAAAGCATGCTCGTCTAGACGAGATTAAATCATCTACTGCTGCTGATTTATTTTCATTTATCGAGATGGGGGTAGAAGAGCGCGACAAAATGGCTGCGCTTTTTGAAGAGCACAAATTTGATAGAGTGGTGCATTTGGCTGCTCAAGCTGGTGTGCGTTATTCACTTGAAAATCCTAACGCTTACGTCGACTCAAATATTGTTGGCTTTGTGAATATTCTAGAGGGATGTCGCCATAATAAAGTCGAGCATTTGGTGTACGCGTCGTCTAGCTCAGTCTACGGAGCGAATGAGACTATGCCGTTTTCAGAACAGCATAACGTAGATCATCAAGTTAGCTTGTATGCGGCTTCTAAAAAAGCTAACGAGCTAATGGCTCATACTTATAGTCACCTGTATAACTTGCCTACAACGGGGCTGCGCTTTTTCACTGTTTACGGGCCTTGGGGCCGTCCAGACATGGCGCTTTTCAAGTTCACTAAAGCTATTTTGGAAGGTAAAACAATACAGGTTTACAACTATGGTAACCACCGTCGTGACTTCACTTATATCGATGATATCGTTGAAGGCGTAATTCGCTCATTGGATAATGTGGCTAAACCTAACGAGAATTGGGACGGCGGCAATCCAGATCCAAGTACGAGTAAGGCGCCCTATAAGGTGTACAATATTGGTGCGCAAACACCAGTGCACCTTTTGAAGTTTATTGAAACCCTTGAGAGTGCATTGGGTATTGAGGCGAAGAAAGAACTTCTTCCTATGCAGCCAGGCGATGTGCCTGACACCTATGCTGATGTGTCGTCGCTAGTTGAAGATACTGGATACCAGCCATCCACCGATGTTGAAACAGGCGTAAAAGCGTTTGTCGACTGGTATCGCGACTTTTATAAAGTGTAAGCGCTAGCGACTTATAATTATTTCCTGAAACCGTTAAAGTGCACTGCTTCTCATAAATCCCGCACACTTTTTGGGCAAGAACTCTTTCGTGGTTGCATAACCGAGCTCAAAAAGTGTGTTCTTAATTTCAGGTGTAAGCGAAAAATCTACCGCGGAAATCTCCCCGGTATTCACCACCACCGTATTGTGCCAATACTTCGCATTGACGTACTCCCTGGATATTGCCGTCATAAACGTGCGAATAAGCATGCTGATGTATTGGGGCAGTTGAAGTAAGTTCTTTTTAATGGCCTTGCGTTTTTGTTCGGTGCTTTGCAGTCTGAAGCATACTGATGGCGTGCCATCGCCTCGCCAATCTTCAAACAGCGCATCTTCAGACAATATAGCGCCGTCTACTAGCAGGTGCTCTTTAAAGGGTTTGAACGAGAAGATGAGCGGTATCGACATAGAGTACCGCACTGCTTCTGACACCTTCATATCTGGAGAGGTTTGTTTGTTGAACAAAACTGGTCCGCCGCCGTTTACGTCGGTAGCGAGAATATGCAGATTGAGTGGGAGGTCGGCAAACACTGCGCCTTCCAACTGTTCGTCAATCCATCGTTGAAATACGTCGCCAGAAGAAAGTCCGCCTTCCCGGAGTAATCTTACGAGTGAAAATTCAGTGAATTGCTTGAAATCGGTAACCAGTGCGAGCTCTCGCATTTGCTCCACTGTGTAACCTTTGGCATAAAGCGAAGCGATAATCGAGCCACCTGATACACCCACTAAAGTGTCGAAGCCTACGTCCATGTCCTGCAGCGCTTTAATGATGCCGATATGGGCGCTCAATCTTGTTCCTCCACCTGAAAAGATGGGCACAATTTGCGTGACGTTCGCCTGTAATAAATTATTCGGTATTGCTGCCGAGGCTATCTGCATGTGCATACTCCAAACTAAGGAGGCTTTGCGCTAAGTGTTTAGTTCCAACGGAATAACAAACGCTGCGCCCCACACTATAAAAGCGTAGTTTACTCATACATTATCAGCAAAGTATCAAGGGGGAGATAAGCGATATCTTTAGTCTAAAGTGTTGCCATATCACTACACAGTTCGCTTTTGAGTGTGTTTGCGAAGTGATTTCACGCGTCGCGACAATAAATGCAAACGCATTAGTAATACACCAGCAATAAATAAAAAGGCTCACTGCTGTTGACTAACAGAGTGAGCCTTATTCAAATGCGTCTGATGAGGCTTGAAACTAGCTAGCTAATTCTTTGGTATTTTACCGTATGGAATATAGCTTTTAGTTTCCAATTCTTAGCCCTCATATTTTGTGCTAGCTCGCCGCAAGTTTTGCCTTCATTTCGCGGCGACGGGCGTGCAGTAAAGGTTCTGTGTAACCGCTAGGCTGCTCTTTACCTTTGAATATAAGGTCGCTTGCGGCTAAGAAGCCAATTGAGCTGTCTAAATCAGGTGCCATAGGGATATACTCAGGATCCCCCGCATTTTGCTCATCTACCAAGACAGCCATACGGGCCAAAGACTCTTTTACCTGATCTACACTTACAATGCCGTGCTCTAGCCAGTTAGCGATATGCTGCGATGAAATTCGCAACGTCGCGCGGTCTTCCATCAAGCCTACATTGTTGATGTCCGGAACCTTCGAGCAGCCTACGCCTTGGTGAACCCAGCGTACAACGTAGCCTAAAATGCCCTGAACGTTATTGTCAATTTCACGCTTAATACTCTCACGCGTCAAAGTAGAGGCATCTTCTAACAATGGAATGGTAAGTATGTCAGCAAGGCCACTAAAGTTTTCATCTAGCGACTTTTGAACGTCAAACACATTTACATCGTGATAATGAAGCGCGTGCAGTGTTGCAGCAGTAGGTGAGGGAACCCAAGCAGTATTAGCGCCGGCCTTAGGGTGACCTATTTTGGCGGTCATCATATTTTGCATTTCGTCAGGTATTGGCCACATGCCCTTACCAATTTGCGCTTTGCCAGAAAGACCACAACGAAGGCCTACGGCAACGTTTGCAGTTTCATAAGCCTTAATCCACGCCATAGACTTGAGCGCGGCTTTTTCTGCAAATGGCCCAGCAAGCATTGAGGTGTGAATTTCGTCACCGGTTCTATCTAAGAAACCTGTGTTAATAAACACAACACGTGAGGTGGCCTCAGCAATACACGCTTGAAGGTTGATGCTCGTGCGGCGCTCTTCATCCATTATGCCCATTTTAAGGGTGTTAGCTGGAACATCGATAATGGCTTCGATAGCACCAAACAATGCGTTAGAGAATGCAACTTCTTCTGGCCCGTGCATTTTAGGTTTAACAATATAAATACTGCCTTCGCGGCTGTTTTTAAACTTGCTGTTTCCTAAAAGATCATGCTTTGCGATAAGTGACGTGACTAAACCGTCCATGATCCCCTCTGGCACTTCTTCGCCGTCAAAGAGCATGGCATTGTTAGTCATAAGGTGGCCCACGTTTCTAACAAACATAAGGCTTCGACCAGAAAGTACTAGTTCGCCGTCTTTTAGCTTGTCTTGTGAAGCGTGTTTAGACGGCTGGTAGCTTCTATCGTCATGCATAGCGCGAACAAGCTGCTTGCCGCCCTTTGTCATTTCAATGCTTAGCGAGCCTTTCATTAAGCCTAACCAGTTGCTATACACCAAGGTTTTGTCTTCAGCGTCAACAGCAGCAACGGAATCTTCGCAGTCCATAATGGTGGTTAATGCAGCTTCAACCAGTACGTCTTTTACGTTTGCGGCATCGCTCTCGCCAATAGGGTGAGTCGGGTCTAGTTGAATTTCAAAATGCAGACCGTTGTGTGCAAATAGCAGGCTTGACGGTGCGCTAATGTCACCTTGGTACCCTTGCCATTGCTCTGTGTTTGCTAAGGTGGTTTCATCGCCGTCGACAAGAGTGATCGCTAATTTACCCGATTCAATCTTATACTCAGTAACGTCAGCGTGGCTGCCTTTTGCAAGCGGTATCATGCTATCTAGATAGTCTTTCGCTTTCGCAACTACTTTGGCGCCGCGTACGGGGTTGTAGCTTTTTCCCGCTTCTGCTCCACCTTCATTGCTGATAACATCAGTGCCGTATAGTGCGTCGTAAAGGCTTCCCCAACGGGCATTTACCGCGTTAAGTGCATAGCGAGCGTTGTTGATTGGCACGACTAGCTGAGGGCCTGCCATTGTTGCTATTTCGGCGTCTACATTTTGTGTTTGTGCACTTACTTGTGATGGCTGCTCAACAAGGTAACCAATGCTTTTTAGGAAGTCGGTATATTCGTTTCCGTTTACCGGGTTACCAGCTTTATGATAATCGTCGATAGCGCGCTGAAGCTGTTCTCGCTTTTCTAATAGTGCGCGATTTTGAGGAATGAATTTTTCGAAGAGGGTTTCTGCACCTTGCCAAAAGGTGTCTTTATCTACGCCTGTGCCAGGAAGTGCCTGTTCATTAATAAAGTTATCGAGTTGTTCGGCAACCTGTAGTCGGCCTCTAGTAATATATCCTTGCATAACTACCTCTATACATTTATCTGTTCACCCAGTGTAGTGTGTATAGAGATAGTTTTTTAATTTATGGTTTGTATTTCTGCCATATATTTTGTGAATGTTTAGCCCGCATTCATTTCGCTAGCTACATCGCTGATTAAGCGGCGCAACCAAATGTGACCTGCGTCGTGGTGAAGTAGGGCACTCCACGCCATTTTTAGCGCAATAGGTGGTATGTCGAAAGGCGGCTCTTTAATCACCACATCAGGGTCGTGTTTGAATAAACGCGCCGCTTTGCTTGGTAAGGTAGCAATAAGTTTTTGCTTTTTCGCAATCTGAAGCGCTGCATGGTAATGACGAGTAAATACGCGAATAGCACGCTGTTTACCAATTTTTGTAAGCTCTGCGTCAACCCAACCCAATTTTTGTACTTCATTTGGATCAATACCTACACCCACGCCAAACCCAGTTTTACTCACCCAAATATGCTGGGCACTCAAATAGCCTTCTAGGTTACATTTTTCTACTAGCGGATGGTCGGAACTCATTACGCAGCTAAAGGTGTCATACCAGATAACTTTTTGGTGAAACGACAAAGGCAGTTCATCGAAGCGGTTAATTGCCATATCCACTTTACCTTGCTCGACATCGTGAAACGTCACGTCACTCGGCGTAATAAGGTCAAGCGTAATATTGGGCGCTAAATCCGCCAGTCTTCCAACGAGTTCAAGTAACAAGGTACTCTCTGCATAGTCACTGGTCATAATGCGGAAAGTTCTGTCGCTGGTTAACGGATCAAAATCAGTCTCGGGCTGAATAGAGCTTTCCAATCGACTAAGCACATCGCGAATAATGGGTTGTAGCTCAAGCGCGCGCTTAGTGGGGGTCATCCCATCGCTGGTACGAACTAAAAGCGGATCTTTAAATAGATCGCGAAGGCGCTTCAGGCCGTTACTCATTGCTGGCTGAGTAATGCTTAGCTGGTTTGCAGCTTTCGTTACACTTCCTTCGCGCAACAGCACATCTAAATAAACCAATAAATTCAGGTCGACCTTCGCTATATTCATTATTCTAATGCTCTTTTTAAACCTAATTAAACATAGCTATTATAAAGCTTTTTTATTTCAATGTCAGATAAGCGTTTAGTCTTAAATTGGCCGCCGTTATACCTATAAGGTATTGAAATATAGTTGGTATATTGTTTTTTTATGAAATTTAGAAAAATATGGCTTTTTTTGTTTTATGCAAAAGCATAAGTGAAGTGAATGACGCGCACAAAAAAGGGCACCCGAAGGTGCCCTGTAGGAAAGGTAGGGATGCTTTCCGTTTAACTCATTGCCTGTTAAAGTTATACGTCAAACTGGTTCATAGTGTTATCTTCACCAGACGCTTTTAGTGCGCCTTCGCCAGAGAAGTATTCTTTGTGCGTGTCACCTAGGTCAGAACCTGCCATCGCTTGGTGTTTAACGCACGCTAGGCCTTGGCGAATTTCTTGACGCTGAACACCGCGTACATAAGCAAGCATACCTTCTTCACCGAAGTAACCTTTTGCAAGGTTGTCAGTAGACAGTGCTGCAGTGTGATAAGTCGGTAGCGTGATAAGGTGGTGGAAGATACCCGCTTCGCGTGCTGCGTCAGCCTGGAAGCTCTTAATCTTCTCGTCGGCCGCAGCTGCTAGCTCGCTGTCATCATAGTCGGCAGACATAAGTTTCGCGCGGTCGTAGCCAGAAACGTCTTTACCTTCTTCACTCCAAGCATCAAATACTTGCTGACGGAAGTTAAGCGTCCAGTTGAATGATGGAGAGTTGTTATAAACCAGCTTTGCGTTTGGTACTTGTTCGCGAATAGCGTTAACCATTTCAGCAATTTGGCCAACGTGAGGCTTTTCAGTTTCAATCCAAAGCAAGTCAGCGCCGTGCTTAAGTGACGTTACGCAGTCAAGTACTACACGGTCAAAACCTGTGTTGTCTTTGAAGCGGAACAAGCCGTTTGGTAGACGCTCAGGCTTAACCAGTTTGCCACCTTGCTTAAGAACTAGGTCACCTTCACTTAGGTCTTCAGCCCCTGCAACTTCGGTAGTTTTAAGGAACGCATTGTACTGAGCAGCTAAGTCGCCTTCTGATGTAGATACTGGGATCTTCTGGGTAAGACCAGCACCTAGTGAGTCAGTACGTGCAACAATTACACCTTCATCAACACCTAGTTCAAGGAATGCATAGCGTACTGCATTGATTTTCGCTAGGAAGTCTTCGTGTGGCACGGTTACTTTACCGTCTTGGTGACCACATTGCTTCGCGTCCGATACTTGGTTCTCAATTTGGATACAGCATGCACCTGCTTCAATCATTTGCTTTGCTAGTAGGTAGGTTGCTTCTTCGTTACCAAAGCCCGCATCGATATCAGCAATAATTGGAACTACGTGAGTTTCGTAATTGTCGATTTCAGCTTGAATCGCAGCTACATCACCACCGTTTTTCTTAGCGTCGTCTAGCTTGTGGAAAAGGTCGCCCAATTCTCGCGCATCTGCTTGGCGAAGGAAAGTATAAAGTTCTTCGATAAGCGCAGACACTGATGTTTTTTCATGCATTGATTGGTCAGGAAGAGGACCAAATTCAGAGCGAAGTGCTGCTACCATCCAGCCTGAAAGGTAAAGGTAGCTTTTGTTAGTTGTGCCTTGATGCTTTTTAACTGAAAGCATTTTTTGTTGGCCTACGAAGCCATGCCAGCAGCCTAGTGACTGTGTGTACTGAGACGAATCTGCGTCGTATTCAGCCATGTCTTTGCGCATAATGCTTGCAGTGTAGCGAGCAATGTCTAAACCTGTTTTAAAACGGTTTTGAACCTTCATGCGTGCAGCGAATTCTGGGTTGATACCTTCCCAAGTTCCGTTTTGTGCTGCCTTTAATGTGGCGAAGTTATCAATGTCTTGTTGATATTGCGACATGAGCGTCTCTCCCGACTATAATTAAAATACTTAACGTTGTTTATGTTTACGCTGTAGGGCGTTCCCGTTGATTCCTTTTCATCCTAGTGCCGGATTTGGAATAATAGAAATATATATTTTGCATTGCGGTCATTTATTTTGTGAATAGCTAGCGCCGAGAGAAGTCTAGATACTGTAAATCTTTGACACCTATATTTGGTGGTTTTGAGGCAATGGGGCAGCAGTGGGGCAAGAAGTGGTCGGTAAAAAATAACTTACGTAGGTTGCAAACGCTTGCTGGTGTTGACTATTTCGTCTGTCTATTAGCTAAAAGGGTAATAGCTTTGCCGGTGTGAGCAAGGTAAATTTAGGCGTAAAGCTTCACGCTAGATAATCTTGTCCGATACGAGGGCGCTTTTGTTTTAGCTTGTTGATATATAATATGAAAAGTGGGTGTTATGAGTAGTAGTGTATTGTCGTCAGTTGACCAAAGAACCAAGCTTGTTGGCGAGAACAGGCTTGAGCTTTTGATGTTTCAACTGGGAACGCGACACATTTTTGCCATGAACGTCTTTAAAATTAAAGAAGTTATAAACGTACCCAAGCTCAATATAATGCCGGGTTCACATCACAACCTGAAAGGCGTGATGAACTACCGAGGAAGCTCCATTCCAATTATAGACTTGCGTCAGGCAATCAAAATGCGTGGTGCAGCTACACAAGCAACTGCGAAGAATGTCATTATCACTGAATATAACAGAAGCGTGCAGGGCTTCATTATTGGTGAAGTGAAAAACATAGTGAATACATCGTGGGGAACCATTCAGCCACCCCCTAGCGGCATTGGAAAATCCAATTATTTAACCGCCATAACTCAGGTGAATGTTGAGGGTAAACAAGAGCTGGTAGAAATCATCGATGTTGAAAAAGTACTCGCGGAAATCATCGATTACGACACATCTATCTCTGAAGAAGTGCTAGATAAAGACATTGTTAACCACTTCTTAGGCAAGAAAGTGTTGATAGTAGATGACTCAAGCACAGCAAGAAAACAGATTAAAGATACGTTAGAGCAGCTAGGTATAACAATCATCGAACGTAAAAACGGCGCTGAAGCGTTAGCGCTGCTGAAGAAGTGGGCCGATGAGGGGAAGAACCCAACCGACGAAATTTTGCTAATGTTTACCGACGCGGAAATGCCAGAAATGGACGGCTATCGGCTTACTTCTGAAGTGCGTAATGATCCTCGTATGTGCAATTTATTTATAGCACTCAACACATCATTAAGCGGAAGCTTCAACGACGCCATGGTAGAAAAAGTTGGATGTGACAGGTTTATCTCCAAATTCCAGCCCGACATGCTCGTTGACGTGGCACAACAGCGCATGCGCGAATACCTCTCATCACAAAATAAGTAGTCGCTTCCTTCTCAAAAATTGCTAATTTAATGAGATGACCATCTGGTCATCTCATGCTTGCGTTATTTTGTCCAAAAGCTTTGAGCATCTTGCCAGCCTGCTTTACACTATTACATCTTATCGCTTTGCTAACACCTTTATGATCACCAAAGAATCATTCGCGATAGTGTCGTTATTGTTGTATCTGCGGGTATCCAGGCCAGTAGGTACCTTACTTACTCAGGGAAGTTTAAATGATTAAACAATTTGTTCGCACATCACTACTAAGTTGTGCGTCTATTGCTGTTCTTGCGGGTTGTGGTATCACTGAATCTATGACCGAATCAGCAAGTGCAACCGGTACGCAAACTAAAGGTGTACCGAAAAATATAATAATGGTTGTAGCCGACGGTATGGGGCCTGCCTATACCACGGCTTATCGTAATTATGTAGATGACCCGTCAACACCGAATATCGAATCTGTTGTGTTTGACGATATTTTAGTGGGCAATGCTTCCACGTATCCTGCGCAAGTATCTGGTTACGTTACCGATTCAGCCGCTGCTGCTACCGCTCTTGCTACTGGCGTTAAGTCATACAACGGTGCAATTGGTGTTGATGTAAATAAACAACCAGTAAACTCTGTTATGTACCATGCTAAGAGTAAAGGCATGCGTACTGGTTTGGCAGTAACGTCTCAAATTGTTCATGCGACACCTGCGTCATACATTGCGCATAACGAAAGCCGTAAGAACTACAACGAAATAGCTGAAGATTTCTTTGATGTTCGCGTGGACGGTAAGTTTGTCGCTGACGTGATGCTAGGCGGTGGAACGTCTTACTTTGAACGCGATGACAGAGATATTTTGGCGCAGTTTATTGATGCTGGCTACGAATATGCCGATTCATATAACCGTCTGGCTTCAGTGCCTGCGGGAAGTAATGTTCTCGGTCTGTTTGCTCCAGTAGCGCTGCCTGCGGTATTAGATGACAAGCGCAAAAATCGTCTTGAGTACCTAACTCAACATGCTATTAAACACTTAGAAAACGACAATGGATTCTTTCTTCTCGTTGAAGCAAGCCAAGTAGATTGGGCTGGTCACGCAAACGATATCGCGTCTGCTATGGCTGAGATGCACGATTTAGCGCAAACCATGGAATATTTGCGAGATTATGTAAAAACGAATCCTGACACCTTAGTTATTTTGACGGCGGATCACAGCACAGGTGGCTTAACCATTGGCGCAAACGGCGACTACCGCTGGAGCCCTGAACATCTTAAGTCTATGTCAGCCTCGGTAATGACAATTGCTTTAGAGATGGCAAATGAAGAGAACCCTGGCGAATTTGTGGCGCAGAAGCTTGGCTTGTCGTTGAGTGAAGAAGAGCTTGCCACGCTAGATAGCGTATCAAACCAAGATGATGAAACTCGCTTCATGGCAGTAAAAACCTTCTTAGACACCAAAACAAACACGGGGTGGACAACAGGCGGTCACACTGGTGTAGATGTTGAAGTATTTGCTTTTGGCGCTGGTTATCAATCGCTTATGGGGCAAATTGATAACACGGATATTGCAAAAACAATCTTCAGTTTTATCGATAAAAAACAGCCAGTAATAATCGATTCCGATTCAAATAAAGTATCAGAAAAGGTATCGACCAACATTGAGCTTACGTCAGACGAAGATGATGATGGCTTGTGTGACTTTAAGGAAGATTGGCGCTGTAACTAATCGCTACATTGTTTGTATAGAAATTAAAGCGCCAGCGTTTTTATAACAAGGCGCTTTATTTTTATCTGTGGTAAGCAGGAAAGGGGAACTATGAAAAACGAAATGCTGGCACTACTTCAAGATATCTATGATGAAGTTGAGCCCATGTTGGGCATGGGAAAAGTTGCCGACTACATCCCTGCGTTGGCCACGGTTAATCCACGGCAATTTGGCATTTCAATTTGCGATACAAACGGTCAAATAACGTCGATAGGCGATGCGAGCGTTCCTTTTTCTATCCAAAGTATCTCAAAAGTCTTTAATCTTGTTTTAGCTATCAATCACTACGGTGAAACCATGTGGGAGCGAGTTGGATGCGAGCCATCTGGCCTGCCGTTTAATTCTCTTGTACAGTTGGAATATGAAAACGGTATTCCCCGCAACCCCTTTATTAATGCCGGTGCGCTGGTGGTCAGTGACATGGTGCAATCTCGTTTTGCTTCCCCTTATATTGCCATGCGAGATTTTGTAAGACGCTTAAGCTGTAATGGCGATATTGTGGTGAATAAGGTGGTGGCGGAGTCTGAATACGAGCATCGCTCTCGCAATGCGGCAATGGCATACTTGATGAAGGCCTATGGGAATTTCGAAAATGAAGTGGAAGATGTACTTCGTAATTATTTTCACAACTGTGCGCTAGAAATGAGTTGTGAGGACTTGGCGCGCTCAACGAGCTTTCTTGCTAACGCAGGTTTTTCTACTTGCGCAAATGAAAAGGTGCTAACGCCTTATCAAACCAAACAAGTGAACGCGCTTCTGGCGACCAGTGGGATGTATGACGAAGCTGGGAGCTTTGCTTTTAAAGTAGGCTTGCCGGGTAAAAGTGGCGTAGGTGGAGGCATAGTGGCTGTTGTACCAGGACGCTTTTCAATATGCGTATTTTCGCCAGCGCTTAATAGCGTGGGTAATTCTCAGCTAGGTGTGGCGGCTTTGACATCGCTAAGTGAACGCATCAATTGGTCTATTTATTAGGGGCTATTACGCTTCGCTGTATATCAAAGGTCAACAGGCCTTAGTAGCCTGTCAATTCCATAAAGCCGCTCCCTGAATGGGAGCCTTTTATATGCACTCGCCCTTCATAATAGGGAAATAAGCTGTTATTCCATTGGCTTTCCTTGAACGGGCGAATGGATAGGTCGATATCTTTTTCTGGTATTTGAATGCGCCAAGCGGTGGGAACAGAGCGAGCTGACTCTCCCTCGTTGATTGTTTCATAGGCCGTTGGCGTAATTGATACTTTGGCTTGGTCGATAGTTTCTTTCGTGCCATTTTCCGCTATATAGCTAGCCGTTGTGAATATTTCGCTGTGTTTGCTTTTGCTATTTTTCATGTTTTCATTCATGGCGTGCATGCGAAACGCCATCAATTTACTTCCATCGTCTAAATGCAGCGAAAACCAATCCCATCCCATGGCTTCACTGTTGGCTAGGTGGCTCGTCCATTCGTGATCAAACCAGCCTTTACCCGCAACTTTTACGCTATTGCCCTCTATGTTTAACGTACCTTCCGCGTTAATGAACGGCTGGCTGTAATAGTAGGAGCGAAGGCGTTCGTCTTGTGTTTTTTTACTGTAGCCGTTATCACCCTGTTTGATGAAAGGCCCATAATTATCTAGGTTAAGCGAGACTTTGACGGCGCTAACGCTCGGCGCGTCATTTAATTCTAATAGTCTGTCTGCAGAGGTAGCGGGGATTTTTTCACGTGTTTTAAGCGGATGATGCGTGCTGCTGTGCCCGAAAGCGAAAGTTAATACGGACGGGAACATGGCTTTGCTTTCTGCACCTGTTTGTACCTCCGCCTGTGCCGCTTTCCAAACCCAATCGTCAATAACTGTTGTAAAAGGTTGTTGATTCACATAGGCATTACCTACACCGCCGCTTGCAAATCGTTCTTCGAAATAATGCTGTTCAGCGGTGTGCAGCGAAGCATGTCCCATCCATTGCTGGCCATTGCTCCAGTTTTTTGCGATATGGCTGTTGGCGTTAACTTCAGCACTATTTTCAGCATTAGCCTTAACGCTTGGAGGGGCATTTAGCTCAGTATTGAAACGAAAAAGCGTATATTGAAGGCCGAACTCTTGCCCGTCTTCAGCGCTTAACACAAACGTGAGGTACCACCACTCTAACTGAAAATCGGGATGACTCTTGTGGTCGCGCGGTAATTCAACAGTATTGCCCCGCTTTACTGGCGTAAAGGCGTCACTCGACTGCATGTTTCCAAAAAAGCCGTTTGGCGTGGAGGTTCCCAGAGTTTCGTTTTCATCTTTTGGGTTTTCAGTACATCCACTCAACGTGAAACAAATAGCTATAAGCACTAAAAAGGTGTTGGCTTTAAATCGCAAAAACGTGGTGTTGGCACTACCTAAATGGTTTGTCATAGCTGAACTTCCTGCCTTAAATCAATTTTCGGCTTAAGTTTTCCTAAAGGTAACAACAGCACCAGCGAAACGATAAGCAGCGATAACCCGACGCTAGAGAGAATAACCTGTACATTAAGTGAAAACGGGTACACCCAGTTAAATGCATGCCGGTTTACTTGTTGAATAAAGACATTGGCCAAGTACACGCCAAAAGGAATGGCGAGCAAGGCTGAGATAAAACAAAGCAGCAGATATTGCGCAAACAGAGATGCTTTTACTTTAAGCTGACTAATGCCAAGGGCACGCAATACAGATAACTGCGCTGCGCTGCCTATGGTTAGTACCGTTAGCGAAACGGCGAAGGCGACCCCCGCCACCAATAGGGTGGTAATATTTAGCCCGTCGGTTAATACAAAGGTACGATCAAAGGTCTGCATAGAGGTATCTAACAGCGCTTGTCGGGTATAAAGAGCAATTTCGCGGTGTTCCCCTAACTGTGATTTTAGCTGCTGTTCGAGGATGTCCTTTTCATAGGTGCTTTGTTTGTTGTCGCCTATCACGTTAGTCTCAATAGGCGGCTCTGGGTAAATAGCCACTACACCGGAAAAAAGTTGATCCCTGATAAGAACATCGTTTCGATTAAACGAGGGAAGAGGCACCAATATTTGCCCGTTCAGGTTACCGTAGTCAGGATAAATACCCAGTACTTTCCATTGAGGCGTCGCTGTAAATACGTTTGAGTTCGACGAACTGCTTTGTGAGCCTTGTGTTGGTTCAGTAGTTGTATCTTGTGGCGAGCTATACGCCTCGTTAGATGTATTAACCGCCGAAGAACTTGAATTCGCAGTTTTACGAAGACGAATATTTTCTATATCTAGCGTGTGTCCTAACTTAGTGTTAAGGGCAAACGCTAATTGCTGATTGATGAATACCCCTTTCCCTTCAGTAAACTCACGCCACACTGTGTTGAGGTCGTTGTTTATTACATCATCGAGGACAAGCGCCTTTTTACCATTTCGGTGAACGGGGTAGCTACTGATAGAAACGTAGGTGGGCGGGTTGTTACCGACTTCATGTGTTTCTTTATGTGTCTCTTCTTGAGCATGTGAGCCAATAACAGCTCCCTCGGCCTTAAGTAAAGGAGTTAAAGCAAGCGGAGGTAACGATTTGGTAGATAATGTTTCGATACGACTAAGTGGCGCGTCGGTGTACAGATAGAAAGGCGCGTATAGCCTTTGCGTTAACCATTGTTCAGTGGCGTCTCTAAAGCTGTCCGTCATGGTATTCATACCAATATTTGCGGTTAGCGCGATAAAGAATGCACAAACGGCGAGACGGGTTTTGCTAGACAGTAAATGCATATTAGCAATGACGTAGTGGAACACGGGCCACTGTCTTGGTACAAATCTAGTCAGTAGCTTAGAGAAAATAGGTAACCAAAGAAGAATAAGCGCGCAGCTGGTAAGGAGTAACAGTGCAACAAAGAAAAGTGCTGAAGCAGTAGAAGATACGAACCCCTCAGCGATAAATAACAGTAGTAGGGCACATAATGAGATAAGACCTACGGCAAATTGGCCTAACGAATTTTCTTTTTTGACAGGCGCTACGGTTAGGGCATTTGAAAGCTTAACTATAGAAACTAACGAAAAAACAACTAGCGATATAAAGGTCGTTGTTAATGCGAAGCCGAAGGTGACAAGCAGATTAACGTCTGGGTTAACAAATACGGCGTTGAACAACGACGTAAATGTACCGTTTATCACAGGTGACAACCATGACGCAGCTTGAAAACCGATGAACATGCCAATTGGAATACTTATTACGCAGTAAATAAGCAACTCGGTGAATAGGGCAATGCTTAAAATTCGCTGAGATATGCCCAGCTGCCGTAAACGAATGATATTGGGTAGCCGCGTGCGGTACATCAAGTTTAGCGCGTTTAGTACTATAAAAAGCGCCACAACGCCCATCAGTCCACTCATCGCCCAAAGATTTAATCTAAAACTATCTGGCAACGAACCGGTGTCATTGTATGTGTTACTAGTGGTTTGCTTTACAGGTATTCCAAGTAGGGTTTCTATTTGGGTTAAATGCTGCTGTGATAGCGGTGAAAGTGCAATAAACCCGGAAAGTGGGACGTAAGCTTTCTGTTGTTTTGCTTGTTGCTCTTGCGCGCGTTTAGCATTGTCAGAAGTAACAGGCTTAACAGGTTCATCATTCTCAATCGTTACCCCGCCTCTGTAAAACTCATCGATAGAGATCAAAATTGTATTTTGCGGAGCAAAGCTGCTCACATACGCGCTTACCGTTGCAGGCCAATAGGGACTTGGCGCAGATTTTCTATCGATTTCATTGAGCGTGTCGTGACAGGCCAGTTTCGCGTTCGTTAAGGGGTGAATAAGCCCATTTACAGCGAAGTCGCCCCCAAAATTTGAGCGCAATTCGCGTCCCGCTAGCGTCTGCTGGTTTTCCATTTCACTAAATTTCTTCGCATTTTGCGATAAATAGGAAAGCGAAAGAGTGCTATCGTTTTGGGCAGGCGCTTCAAAACCTCTCTTTCTAAATGCACTTCCTAAAAGAGGCTGAGTATCAACACCGAGTAATATGAGAGTTGTTGCTGTGGGCTTGCTGCCATTGCACGATAGGGTGATGTCTCGTTCAGCTATTGCAACAAGCTGGGTAAAACCCTGCTTGCGAAGCGTGGCATAATCGCTTTGTGTAAAGCGAGCTCTGCTGTCTGCTGGGGTGATGATACTGCCAGAGGTAAGCCCTTGCTTCGACTGTAATAAGTCACCTTGTGTGGCGCCTTCGTTTATAAGCAAAACGGTAACCAAGCCAGCATTGGCCAGTATAATTGCGGCCATAATGAGCAAAGGCTCCCACATCCTGTGCCTTGCCATTGCAAGTAAGCTAGAGAGCGCTAACAGTAGAGTGGGTAGCACGTTATCTTCCTACTTGCTGTTTTCGGTGTCTTTTTCACAGGGCGCATATCGCTAACGTTTTTCACCTGTAATTAGCTTGCTGCTACTGGTGAAGATAAGGTTTGTTCTTTAGTTTTATATTTCACACTCTCTAATACCCCTTTATGTAGTCGCAAAGCGGCGTCTGCTTTTACCGCGACGTCTTGGCTATGAGTTACCACAACAAGAGAAGTATTGGCCTCTTTACAAATTTTAAAGAGTAAGTCAGACACGGTTTCGCTAGTGGTTTCGTCTAAATTGCCGGTGGGTTCGTCGGCCAAGATAAGCGAGGGGCGATGTACAAGCGCTCTAGCAATGGCACAGCGCTGCTGTTCACCGCCAGATAACTGACTTAGCGGCTTTTGCGCTAGGGGGAATATCCCAAGCTGCTCCATTAACGCTAATTGGTAGTCGTTATCTACATTACCTTTTAGCCTTGCAGTAAAGGCAATGTTGTCCCACGCATTAAAGCAGTCGAATAAATTGAAGCTTTGAAACACAATACCTAAATGCTGTTTGCGAAAATTGTCGATATCACTCGCTTTAAATGTGTTATCGAGTTTGCTATTGCTAGCAATCGACAATCCATTTACCGAAATATCTCCACCGTCGGGCGTCTCAAACCCAGCAATAAGCGACAGCAAGGTAGATTTACCGCAGCCAGAAGCCCCCTGAATACTCACCGATTCACCTGTCTTTACGGTAAGGTTAAGGTTGTTGATAAGCGGAGCCCCTGTCTTTGAAAAAGATTTCTTTAAGTCTTTTATTGTCAGCATAATTCGCCGTTTTGTATTGAACCGTCTTAGTGTGAACATGAAGGAGCGAGCATGCATGCAATTCGCAGTGCTGCTGGCGCACAGTTAGAGGTGCTATGTGCGCCTTCAATTAGCGCCGACATGTTCTAATAGAACGGGTTATTTTTATATTTGAGAGTATACGTAATACCCACGCTTTTTGGTTAAAAGCGGTGTGGGAATTTGATGGCTAATATTCTTATGCGTTTCAGGAAATTGCTTTAGTAGCCTAAATTACAAGATATGTAATAGCTTCAGTCGTAGGGAAGGGCATGTTAAAGGGGCGTTAAGCCCCTTATCGATCGTCTTTTTACTGATTAATAAAGTTATCGAGTTCTTCGCCAGTAATTTTTTTGATTTGGGCAAATAAATACCAAAGCGCTGCAATAAGTAAAATCATGCTCGGGATCACAATAACTGGATAGCTAAGCGCAGTCATTCGGCCAAGCTCTTCAGTGTATGCCGTAGTGCCCGGCTCACTGACCAATATCATTTTTGCCAAGATATAATTTAGTGCAGAAGATAGGAAAAACGAACTTGCTACAATATAAGAACTCACCGCAACTTTCTTTTTAAATTCTGGTTGCTTGCCTTTCGCATCAAGGACTTGGTTTAAGTGAGGCCAGTTTATGATCTGGTCGTTCAAAATAAGCATTTTGACCAAGGGTTTATTAGAGTACTGGGTGACCAGTACTGCGATACCGATAATGCCTGGGATAGCGGCTTCTTTTATCGCAATATACTCGGCAGGCAGTTTAAGTAAGCTAAACCCACCAGTAAGTAATACGCTTATAATACCTAAAATGGAAAAGCCATTGACCTTTCCCGACTCTTTTAAATCCCAAAGGCCATAACCAATAGGAAAGCTAAGCGCCGCCACAATGCTCCACGCAGGGCCTAGGTAATCTTCTGAACTTGCATAACTCATTAGCACCACAGGAATAACAATGTTAAACGCGAGGTTGCCGAAAAAGCCTTGGTTCTTTTGTGTAGGTTCTTGTACTGCTGACATATCTAATTAAAACGTCTTATCTTGAGGCTAATTATACGTAAACTAATTAGCGTGCCCAGTGCCATGCGGCAAATAAGCCACCAATAAAGCCAAACAGATGATATTCAAAGGAAATAAATTTGGATGTGGGAAGCACACCAACCAGCATTCCTCCGTATAGTGCTGCAACTACTAATGAAATAAGCAAATACCGCACTTTGTTACTTCTAAAACCTGCTAGCACGAGGAAGCCGAAGTAGCCATACACCATGCCGCTCGCGCCAATATGCGTAGCGCTTCTACCGAATAGCCACACGCCCAAACCACCTATAAGCAGTGCACTTAGCGTAGCGATGAGAAACGTGCGTTTTCCCCACTGCATAGTAAGCCACATGAAAAGCAAAAGAGGCACCAAGTTAGCCATTAAATGGGTGGGTGTACCGTGAAGGAACGGGGCTGTGAATATATATGGCAAGGTTGACAGTGTGCGAGGCACTACACCAAACTGATTAAGTGCATTGCCGGTAAGTAAGTTTGCTACTTCTATTACGATTAACAATGCACCTAGCGTCAGCAGAACGCGAATTTGGAAAGAAAGCGGCTTCATCGAAAGGCCCTAAAGTAGATTACAAAATAATATGAGGAAGGTAGCGAGAGAGATCTTGGGTAATAGCAGATGCATCTTCCCTTACTGAAATACCTGCGGGCATGTCATCCACCAACCAGCTACCAATAAGTGTATGATTACCTTCAAAGACGGGTAAAGGTTCAAACGCTTGAACAATATAGCCTTCTTCGCCGTAAGGACCATCGCTAAGCTTATTCTCAATTCCACCTTCAATGATAGAAACATTCGCGCCTTCCCTAGAAAACAGAGGCTTTTTAATCCACTTTCCTGATAGTGTGTTTGTGTTTACTTCATCTGAAAAATAAGCGGGAAGCAGGTTAGGGTGGCCTTCAAATTTCTTCCAAAGCTGGGGAAGCAAGGCTTTATTGGAAATTATCGATTTCCATGGGGGCTCTATCCAATTAACCTGGGCATCTTCTAACACATCGCCAAACTCTTCGCGCAGCATAAACTCCCAAGGGTAAAGCTTGAAGCAGTCTGTAATTGGCGCGTCTTGAAGATCGGTAAAAACGCCCGTGTCCGCTAATCCAATGTCTTCAATAAAAACGAAGTCAGCTAAAAGCCCGGCCTCTGTAGCGCAGTCTTGTAGGTACTGCACTGTTCCGCGATCTTCTACGGTATCTTTACAACACGCCATGTGCAGTTGATTAATGTTGTAGTGCAATGCTATTTCGCGAAAGCGATGAACTAGTTTTTCTTGCAAGCTATTGAACTGATCAGCGTGCAGGGCAAGTTTGCCGGCATCCACATTTTGTGAAAGCCACAGCCACTGCCAAAACCCAGATTCATACAAGCTGGTGGGCGTATCTGCATTATTTTCTAGCAGCTTAGCTGGCCCTTTGCCACTGTAGACAAGGTCAAGGCGAGAGTACAAACTGGGGGCTCTTTCCTGCCAGCTGTTTCTTACTAAGTCCCAATGTTGCTCTGGAATTCGAAAACGAGTAAGTAATTCCTCACTATTAACCACATCTTCGGTCACTGCTAAGCACATTTGATGTAGTTCGGCTGTGGGGTCTTCAATGTCGTTTTCAATTTGCGCTAGCGTGAATTGGTAGTAGGCACTTTCATCCCAATACGGCTCGCCATACATGGTGTGGAAATGAAAACCAAACTCGTTAGCCAACTGCTGCCAGCCCTTACGAGGCTGGCAAGGCATTCTAAACATAGTTATCCGCCCCAGCCGCCTTTACGGCTGCTGCTACCCCAGGACGATTTTGCACGAACGCTGCTACCAAACCCGCCTCGTTTCATTGTGCGGTTCACGGTAGGCTTAGGCTTATAAACGTCTTTGTTTACGCGATATTTTCTTTTGCGAATGTCACCGTCGAACACATAGCCGTCTGCCGTTATCCAGCGTGAACGAAACGGTGAATTATATGAATAGGAAGTATATAAGGGCTGTGAGTAATAGCGATTTGGCGATAGCAGAGAGCTCACCATGTAGCCTGCCATGAACGGCATGAAAAAGCTGCCGCTACTATTATTCACATATTGGCACTGGTTAGGGCCAAATTCATGTTCGCAGTCGTACTCAGAGCTAAAGCGCGGACTGGTGCGCATGGCCTCGTCGACCGCTGTCTGGTAGGCAGCTTCACAACGCTCTACTGCATCAGGAAAATCCTGTTTACAGTCTTCTAGCGAGGTGTAAATGGTGGCGTCTTCTTTTTCCCCGCCACAACCACTTAAAATAACGCTGGCCACCCCCAATGCTAAAGGCTTCACGCTAAAGCCTTTGCGCATGCGACTAAGGTCAATATGTTTGGTGCGTTTTAATGTGGGCTTCTCACCTTGCACGCTATCAACAACATCAAGCTGAGTGTTTCGTTTATCAGTCATCGCTGCCCCCTTAATAGGTCATGCAAGCGGCATTGAGTAAGCCTACGGCAATAGACATGCTGGCAAGCATAACACCCGCAGAAACTTCGTTATTGTTTATGCGCTCAGCGATTTTCGGCATAAAGCTGAAACGCAAAATGGCAAACGCTAGGGATTGTGCAATCACAGCAACAAGCGCCCAAATAGCAAAATCTACTACAGCAACCGAGTTTGAAGCTGCGCTGCCAAGGGCAATAGCAAAACCGATTATAGCGCCACCGAAGCCGATGGCAGCGGCAACGTTTTTCTCTTCTTTTACCAGCTTCCATTCATCGTGAGGTGTAACCAATGCGTACACCAATTTGAAGATAAACAAAAAGACAATCGACAAGCCGAAGTAAAGCGCAAAGTTATCCAGGCCAGCCAAAGATTGCATGATCGTATCCATAGTTATTCCCTTTTATTAACCGTTTATAGTGATATCTGCAGGTTCTACATCAAACCCCGTTGAAATCACCAAACATCTATCTAAATTATTACCTACTTGTTTCTCTTCACCCACAACAAGCAGTGTTTCGACTCTATCGTTACTGATGGGGCGTTCGTACAGCATCATAAACTGATCGGTGGTACTCACATCACCGTCTTCTTCATAGGTAGTTTCAGTGACGGCAACAGGCGGTGACTCATCGCCCACTGCCCCCCACACGCGGGTATAGACCTTGCCGTCAAGCTCATAGGTGGGCTGGCTGATAACGTTTTTCAAGCATTCGTTCCACTGAGCAGTATTACCGATGGTCTTTGTTTCGTAAAAATGCCACAGCTTAACATCGGTAATGTGATTCTCAGACAAGCCGCCGTCGGTGACCACCTGTAAAAATCCATCGTCGTCGGTGTAAAAGCGAAGCAGAGTGCCACCTGTATCTAAGGGTGCTTCACCTACCGCTTGAATTAATTGAGAACGGGCTGCACCTTCAATAGTGAGTTCCGGTTCTAATAGCGAAAGTTTCAAGTTATCTAACTCGAAAGACCCACCTAAATAAAGCCCCATTATTTCTGGCGACTTAGGTTTTTTAGGTTCTGACTTTTTAAATAATTTACTAAACATGTTTACGCCTCTTAATCAGCGTCTAGAGAAGACCAGTTAATTGCGTTAATGCGGCGCTCAGCAATGTAAAACAAAGTGTCGCCCGGGTTTAACGTAACGTCCAACGGTGGGTTTACCACCATTTCTTTCACAAGACCATTTGGCGCATATCCAATAAAGATGGCATCGTGTTTACGTTTCAAATTAATAAATAACTTAGCAACAGAAATGGCGTGGCTACTTTCTGGGATTTTTACTGAAAATTGCGCCTGGCCTTCTTCAATACTCAGTAAGTCGTGATGAAGCATACTAGAACCAGGATCAAAAGCGGCTTTAACCAGCATTTCTATTGCCACGCTCGGTGTACACTCCACTTTAGGGCAGTGATCCTGAAGTAAGCTGACTAGGCTATCATCATCAAAATAAGCCACCTGATGTGCATCAGGATTACGCTTAGTGCAATACAGCGCGGTAGTCATCGTCACATCGTCTTGTGGGTTATCGATAAGAATAGTTCGGGCGGTGGACACGCAAGCGCGATCCATATCTTCGTCTTTGTTAAACGAATCTACCTTCACGAACTCAATTACGCCAGGCATGGGGTTAGTGATATCAGCCTTCACACACAGCACAATATCGGGGCGCTCTGGCATGGCATCGCGTTCTTGAAGTATTAAATCAAGCAGCAGCATAGTACGCTGCTCATTCCACCCAATTACTAAGATATGTTCATCTAGCATCAAGCTATTCATACCCAACAATCCTTTCTTCCACGTTAATGAAACCCAAGCTGCAATCCGGCCAATTACCATGGCGAAGATACTCAAACCAAGCGGTATGACGTAAAGCGCTACAACCAGTTTTCCCGCTGGCGTGACGGGAGATAAATCACCATAGCCCACTGTAGAGGCGGTGACCGCCAGCCAGTAAATAAAGTCGGCGTTGGTAATTAAATCGTGCTCGTCTGCAGCGTAAAGTAGCCAATAGCTTGTTACTGCGTAAAAGGCGGTGGCACCGACAATAGTGTACCAGCGTGATTCTGCAAAATATTGCAGCATGATTTTTCGCAGTTTTATCCATGGAGACATAAAAGAAACAGCCCTTGTTATGCGTGCCCTTACTCTGCCTTGAAGTGCTTGGTTTGTCTAGGTTAGCTCTTTGTTATCTAACAATTTTCGCAGAGATTTATGTAACAAGAATTAAAAATGGGAGCGCTTGGCTCCCATTCATTTACTTTACTTTACTTGCCTAGAATTCGCGCTAGCTCATCGTCTGCAGAAGTTTTCCCCCCTTTGATGCCTGCTTCCGCTAAGCGTTTTTCTAGATCGCTGCTCGATTCATTATTCGCTAGCTCTTCAGCTGCTTGTAGCTCAGCATTGCGCATCTTTTGCTTTTCCTGAATGCGAGACAGCGATTCAGTCGCGGTTTTCATTTTACTATTCGCGCCCATGTGGCGTGAAGAAACCGCTACTTGCGCCTTCTGAACGCTTTCAGTGGCTTTTACCATATCCACTTGCTGCTCTAAGCGACGTAAATTCGCTTTCGCCTGTTGGATATTTTGTGCCAGCTGCTTTTCTGACTGCTGGAACTGATCAAGATATGTTTGTTCTTGGTCTCGTTCTTCTTTAAGTTCAGACACCTTTTGAGCACAATCTAGCGCGAGTTGGCGGTCGCTATCGATGGCCTTGCGCGCGTGAGCTTCGTATTCCGCAATTGACGAATTGAAGCTATCCACTTTTTGCTGAGAAAGTTTGCACTTTGCCAAAATTTGGGTACGTGCATGGTCTGACTTGCGCAGTTCTTCTTTGGCTTCTCTAATTTCTTGTTCCAGAATTCGAATAGCCTGACTGTCTACGACAGATTGAGCAGCTTCGGTTGCACCACCTTTTACTGCAGTTACTAATTTTTTCCACACTGACATTCGCTTCTCCTTAGAAGTAAATTTTAGTTAAGGTGTGTTTCGTAGGCATCTAAGAAAGATGCAACATTCTGAAACAGGGTTTCCACTTCAATAACAATACTTTCAGCTTTTGACTGGGCACTTAACGCACCAAAGGCAGTGTAGTACTCTTCACCACCAATGTTTGAAATGCCTACCGTGGTTAAAGGGAACACCATATGAGTTGACAATATTTCATGATCTAGCGCTGGCTTATCTTTTACTTCCGACGCTGCAAACAAAAGACTCTCTACTAAAATCTGCTCTCCGCTGATAGCAAGCCAGGCATCTATGCCGTCTTGATTAGCAATAAGTAAGCAGTTTTCCTCACGTGTTACCACAAAGTCATCATGCTCTTTAAATAAGGCTTCGATGCTTTCCAGTTCCCAGCTCATACCTTTCTCCTTTAGTTATTAAAGCGATAATGTTGAAAACGAATGTCGTATATGTGGTGTCTTATAATGCATTGCTACGCTTAAATCCGTGTTGAAACACAAAACTTGAAACCAAGCATTACCAAAAGAACAACCGAAGTTACTGTAACGACTATTTTCATTTTCGCCAATATCTTGACTTGCAGTGTAGACCTGTTGTGCCATAATCGTCAACATTAAATACATGTCATAAGTGTAAAAAAGTGTGTTTTTGTAAAATATATATCACATTCGTGTGGTTTTTGGAGGCTGTGTGAACACTGGAAATACGCAAGGTGCTAAAAATGCGTGGCGGCAAACGGTAGCAAGAGTCGTGAAATCTGAGATGTCTGTGCGCGGCGTAAAATATCAAGCGTTAAGCCAAAGGCTGGAAGAGATTGGCGTGGAGCAAAGCGCAGATAACCTTAGAAATAAGGTAAACAAAGGTATTATGGGCGCCGATTTACTTCTGCAAATTTTGTACGTGTTGAAGGCGCGTCCATTAGATGCGGCGCTTTTAGAAGAAATCTTAACTGATCTTCAGCAATAAACAGCGTAAAATACCGCCGTTTATAAGATATCGATATTCAACTAACCTGTCGCGCAGAGGAATCGGAGCTTCGCAATAACGTTGCGATGAGTGAAGGCAGGCAGGGAAAACAAGCAGATAAAAAAATACCCAGCAAGTGCTGGGTACGAATGATAAGGAATGTTTATGGGAGAACATCATCACTATCTGTATGTATCTTAACCGTTTAAGGTGTTGAGTGCTATTTAATAACTTGAATTGTGCGTATATTGTTCAATATAAAGTTATTTCACAATATACGTTATTTTTTAATTTATTGATAAGTAATGTTTTTTGTTTTTATTTTAACTCTGTCTTAAGCTGTAAATCTATTTTTATTAGCCTTAATTTGCAACTTAAATGGTACTTAATATTCTACTTTTGTCTAACTTTTATGCCGTAATTTAGTCGTATTTATGAAACTATCAGATTTTAGCTTTGAGCTACCCGAAAAACTTATCGCCAAATACCCAACTCAGCAACGTACAGCGAGTCGCTTGTTACATTTAGAGGGGAAGACTGGCAATGTAGCGCACACGATGTTCGCTGACATGCTGAAATTTGTAGAGCCAGGCGACCTCTTGGTGTTCAACAATACGCGGGTTATTCCTGCCCGATTACTTGGTAAAAAAGAAACTGGCGGACAAGTAGAAGTGCTTATTGAGCGTATTACGTCGGATAATACTGCGCTAGCACATGTTCGCGCGAGTAAGGCACCTAAACCTGGAACTAGGCTTATTCTTGAAGAAAAAGTGAATGTTACAGTGACAGGGCGAGACGATACGCTATTTATTTTACAGTTTGACCACGATGAGACCGTATTAACGCTGCTAGAAGCCCATGGCCACATGCCGCTACCTCCTTATATTGACCGTCCCGATGAAAATTCAGATAAAGAGCGCTATCAAACCGTTTACAATCAAAAGCCGGGCGCGGTTGCAGCGCCTACTGCAGGGCTTCACTTTGACGATGCAATACTGGCTGCGTTAAAAGAAAAAGGCGTGAATTTGGCCTTTGTAACTTTGCACGTCGGCGCGGGTACATTCCAGCCTGTGCGCGTTGATAATATTCAAGAGCACAAGATGCACGCAGAGTTCGCCGAAGTACCGCAAGACGTCGTTGACGCTGTTCTAGCCACAAAAGCCAACGGTAAACGCGTTATTGCAGTGGGTACAACCTCTGTACGCTCTTTGGAATCAGCGGCAAAAGCAAGCGCAGAGCGCGGTGACGAGGAAGTTATTGCGCCATTTAACGAAGATACTGAGATTTTTATCTACCCTGGTTTTGAGTTTAAAGTGGTAGACGCAATGTTCACCAATTTTCACCTTCCAGAGTCCACGCTAATGATGTTAATTAGCGCATTTGCAGGTAAAGACAACGTGATGAATGCCTATCAAGAAGCGATTGAGAAAGAATATCGATTCTTTAGCTACGGTGATTCTATGTTTATTGAGCGCGCCTAAGCACATTCGTCCACGATACAGGGCATGTAAATCGGTATTTTGCAGGCCTTTCCAGCTTAGTTACAGATAAACATAGATACGGGGCATGATCTCAGCCGAATTACTGGTATAATCGCCGCCAATTTATTTTTATACCCAGCGCAAAAGCGCACCAAAGTGGGAATGCTTTCACATGCAATTTGAGTTGTTAAAAACCGAAGGCCGAGCACGACGCGGTCGTTTGGTGTTTGAACGCGGTGTTGTTGAAACGCCAGCGTTCATGCCCGTAGGTACATACGGTACTGTTAAGGGAATGACCCCTGAAGAATTAAAAGACAGCGGTGCACACATCTGTCTTGGAAATACGTTTCACCTGATGCTTCGTCCTGGTACAGGCATTATTCGCCAGCACGGCGACCTGCATGATTTCATGAATTGGGACAAGCCAATCCTTACGGATTCTGGCGGCTTCCAAGTGTTTAGCTTGGGTGATTTGCGTAAAATTACCGAAGAAGGTGTAACATTCCGCTCTCCGATAAACGGCGAAAAGATCTTACTTACGCCTGAAAAATCGATGGAAGTTCAGCGCGATTTGGGCTCTGACATCGTGATGATTTTTGATGAGTGCACGCCGTACCCCGCTACTGAACAAGAAGCGCGCGTTTCAATGGAAATGTCGCTACGTTGGGCCAAACGTAGTAAAGAAGCCCATGGCGATAACCCAGCAGCACTGTTTGGTATCATTCAAGGCGGTATGTACGAAGGTCTGCGCGACGTTTCACTTGCTGGCCTTGAAGCGATTGGCTTCGACGGTTACGCCATTGGTGGTCTTTCAGTCGGTGAGCCGAAAGAAGATATGATCCGCATTATTGATCATACCGCGCCTAAAATACCGGAAGATAAACCTCGCTACTTAATGGGCGTGGGTAAACCTGAAGATTTGGTTGAGTCTGTGCGCCGCGGTATCGATATGTTTGACTGTGTAATGCCCACGCGCAACGCGCGAAATGGTCACTTGTTTGTGACTGAAGGCGTAGTGAAGATTCGCAATGCGAAACACAGAAACGACACCTCGCCATTAGATGAGAATTGTGATTGCTACACTTGTAAAAACTATTCTCGCTCTTATCTACATCATTTGGACAAGTGTAACGAAATCTTGGGTGCGCGCTTAAATACCATCCATAACCTTCGCTACTATCAGCGTGTGATGCAGGGTCTTCGCGATGCGATTGACGCAGGTACGCTTGATGAGTTTGTACAAGAATTTTATGAACAAAAAGGGTTGCCGGTTCCGGCACTATAACAACGATAATATTTGGGGAATTTTATGAGCCTATTTATCTCTAACGCTTACGCACAGTCTGCTGGTGCGCCGCAAGGTGGCGGCATGGAAATGATCATCATGCTAGCTGTATTCGGTTTAATCTTTTACTTCTTGCTTTACCGCCCACAGGCTAAGCGCGTAAAAGAGCATAAAAACCTAGTATCTTCACTAGGCAAAGGCGATGAAGTGTTAACACAAGGTGGTTTGGTTGGAAAAATCACTAAAGTGTCAGAAGAAAAAGACTTCATTGAAGTTGCACTTAACGATTCAAACAACATCGTTGTTCAGAAGTCTTCAGTAACTGCTGTGCTGCCTAAAGGCACAATGAAGTCACTGTAAGTAACAATCGCCGGGGCCGGGACGCTTCCCGGTACTGGCACGAAAGGATTATCCAGTGCTAAACAAAAACTCTATTTGGAAAGTACTGAGTGCACTCATTGTGGTTACAATGTGTGCACTTTATGCGCTTCCTAACATTTACGGTGAAGATCACGCCGTACAAATCTCAGCAGGCCGTGACGCTGTGGTAACTGACGCCACTGTGGAACAAGTAAAAGCCGCGCTAAGTGAAAAGAATATCTCTCCAAAACGTGTTGAGTTTGAGAACGAACAAATATTAGTTCGCGTTTCGGATTCTGACACCCAGCTTGTTACGCGTGAAACGCTTGAAAAGGCGCTTGGTGATGACTACTACGTGGCTATGAACCTTGCCCCTGACACGCCAGAATGGCTTGAAGGCCTAGGTGGCGCGCCAATGAAGCTAGGTCTTGACCTTCGCGGTGGTGTGCACTTCCTAATGGAAGTGGACATGACCGAGGTTATTACCAAGTCTCTTGAAGATGCAGAGGGTGGTTTTCGTACTTCATTACGCGAAGAAGGCATTCGCTATCGCGGTGTAAAGCAGGTTGACGATCATATCGACATTAGCTTCCGCGATGAAGATACACTAGACAAGGCAGAGTTCTTTTTGCGTAACCAAAGCCGCGACCTTACCTTTAACCAAGTGGACGACTTAACGCTTCGCGCTGTTTTTGCTGAAAGCAAGCTTCAAGAAATTCGCGACAACGCGGTTAAGCAAAACATTACCATTATTCGTAATCGTGTTAACCAACTTGGCGTAGCTGAGCCGCTTGTACAAAAGCAAGGTGCTGATCGCATCGTTGTGCAGCTTCCAGGTATTCAAGACACCGCCCGTGCGAAAGAGATTCTTAATGCCACAGCAACACTAGAATTTCGCATGCTAGACCAGAAGAACGACATCCGTGATGCATTGAACGGCCGCGTTCCTCCTGGCTCTCAAGTGATTGAAGATCAGCAAGGCATTCCTCAGCTGCTTGAAAAGCGCATTATGCTTACCGGTAGCCATATTATTGATGCGAATAGCGGTGTTGATGAATATGGGCTTCCGAACGTAAACATATCGCTGGATTCTGAAGGCGGTAATAAGATGTCTCGCTCAACCCGTGGGAACATTGGTAAACCAATGGCTACGGTGTTTATCGAATACAAGTCGACCGGCGAACGTAACAAAGACGGCAAGCTAGTATTTGAAAAACACGAGCAAGTGATCTCGGTTGCGACTATTCGTGCGCAGCTGGGTAGCAAGTTCCAAATCACAGGTCTTGATTCACCGAAAGAAGCCCGTGACTTAGCGTTGCTACTTCGCGCAGGTGCACTGATTGCGCCAATTCAAATTGTTGAAGAGCGTACGGTTGGACCAAGCTTGGGTAAAGAAAACATTGAGCTGGGCATGCAGGCTATTATGTATGGTCTGGCAGCGGTACTTGTTTTCATGTTGATTTATTACAAAGCCTTTGGTGTGGTAGCGAATATCGCTCTGATTACAAACCTGGTTATGATTGTAGGCATTATGTCGATGATCCCTGGTGCAACACTTACGCTACCGGGTATGGCAGGTATTGTACTGACCGTTGGTATGGCAGTAGATGCAAACGTGCTTATCTTTGAGCGTATACGAGAAGAGATACGTGACGGCCGCAGCCCACAGCATGCCATTCATCAGGGTTACGACAGTGCTTTTTCTACCATTCTTGATGCTAATATTACCACCTTCATTGCAGGCTTAATCCTGTTTGCCGTGGGCACAGGCCCAATTAAAGGCTTCTCGATTACACTGATGATTGGTATAGCAACCTCGATGTTTACCGCAATCCTAGTTACGCGCGTTATTGTTAACGCAGTATGGGGCGGTCGACGCGTAGAGAAATTGGCGATTTAAGGAAGTAACATGCAATTATTAAAACTATCCGATACCGTCAATTTTATGCGCCTTCGCATTCCTGCGATGGTGTTATCAACGGTACTCATTTTAGGTTCGTTCGTGTCGCTAGGCGTTAATAGCCTTAACTGGGGGCTAGACTTCACTGGCGGTACGCTAATTGAAGTTGGTTATGAAGATGCGGCCAATTTAGAAGCTATTCGGGTTCAGCTTAACGAGTCTAACTTCGAAGATGCTATCGTGCAAAACTTTGGCAGCAGCCAAGATGTTCTTATCCGCATTGCTCCTCGTGATGGCGTTAAAGCCGTGACTATTGGTGAGCAGGTGCTGGCTGCGCTGCGCGCTGACGGTACTGAGGTTGATATGCGTCGTATCGAGTTCGTAGGTCCTAACGTAGGTGAAGAGCTTACTGAGCAGGGCGGCCTTGCGATGCTAGTCGCACTCTTGTGTATTCTGGTTTATGTCGCAATGCGATTTGAATGGCGATTCGCTCTAGGGTCAGTGTCGGCGCTCGCTCACGACGTTATACTTACGCTGGGTTTGTTTTCAGTACTTCAAATCGAATTTGACCTTACGGTACTTGCAGCGGTACTAGCGGTAATTGGTTATTCACTTAACGATACCATCGTTGTGTGTGACCGTATTCGTGAGAACTTCCGCAAAATTCGTAAAGGTGAGCCTGTTGAAATTATCAACATCTCGCTAACGCAAACCCTAAACCGTACTATTATCACCTCATTAACCACGGTGTTGGTATTGGTTGCATTATTCTACAAGGGTGGTGCGCTTATTCACGGATTTGCAACAGCATTGCTGTTTGGTGTAGTGGTAGGTACTTACTCATCGGTGTATATCGCAAGTTCAGTGGCACTTGCATTGGGTATTAGTAAAGAAGACCTAATGCCGCCACAAGTGGAAAAGGAAGGCGCAGATTTAGATCCTATGCCTTAGTTTTACACGCCTGAAACGTACAAAAAGCCGCATCTATGATGCGGTTTTTTTATGCCAAATGGTCACAAAAAAAGGCGCCGTTCATAGCGCCTCTATTCAATAATTTTGCGAGGGTTTAGCCTCTTTGCCTAACTATGTAAGGTGTTTAACTTACTTAAGATGCTTCTTACTTAAGATGCTTAACTAGGCCTTGAACAACCTTCACGCTACCAGCAACAATTTCGCCTTTGTGAAGTGGATCGTTACCGCCTTTAAAGTCAGTTACCAAGCCGCCAGCTTCACGAACAATAAGCTCACCTGCTGCGATATCCCAAGATTTAATGCCGCGCTCCCAGTAACCGTCGTGGCGGCCAGCTGCAACGTAAGCAAGGTCTAGCGCTGCGCTACCTGCGCGGCGAATGTCGCCCACTTCGTGGAAGATTTTGTTAAGGCTTAGTGCATACTCGCCAAATTGAGACTTGTTCTTAAACGGTAAGCCAGTAGCAATAATGGTTTCAGAAAGGTCACGAGGCTTAGAAGCACGAATACGATAACCGTTAAGCTGTGCGCCTTGACCACGGCTCGCGGTAAATAGTTCGCTGCGAATTGGGTCAAAAACAACCGCTTGATCTAAGCGACCTTTGTGAAGAAGTGCAATTGAAACGGCAAAGTGAGGAATGCCTTTTACAAAGTTAGTGGTGCCATCTAGTGGATCGATGATCCACTGATAATCAGTTTCTGTGCCCAAAACTTCACCCGATTCTTCACCTAGGAAGCAATGGTTCGGGTAAGACTGCTGAATTTTGGCAATAATTGCTTGTTCTGCTTCTTTATCAACTTGAGTAACGAAGTCGTTTAAGCCTTTTGACTCTGTTGCTACTTCATTATGTTTTTCAAAACCACGAACAATAACTGTTCCAGCCGCACGCGCAGCGCGCACCGCAATATTCAGCATAGGATGCATAGATAAACCACCAATTGTAAAAGACCAATGAAACAAACCAGCTGTATAAAAAATAGCTAGTTGTTTTCGAAAACGGGCGGAGTCTACCAGAATCTATGCGCGATGCAAATGAAATCCCAGCACAATAGCGTGAATAGCCATCTATACTGCCGCTGTGTTAAACTTCACGCTATTAAGGTCTGTAAGATAGTACGCCAAAAGCGCGTATTATCGAATTAAAGACGCTATCCAAATAAGTACGTAGGTATTACACGCATGTTCGAGAATATTCGCATTATTTTAGTTAACACGTCTCACACGGGAAACATCGGCTCGACAGCAAGAGCTATGAAAACCATGGGGCTGAGCAGCTTATATCTTGTCGACCCAGTAAATGAGCCAGACGGCCAAGCCAGTGCATTGGCGGCAGGGGCTGGCGATGTACTTGCTAATGCGAAAATTGTAAGCACGCTGGAAGAGGCAGTTAAAGACTGTGGCTTGGTAGTAGGGACGTCTGCACGCTCTCGCACTCATTCATGGCCGATGTTAGGCCCGCGCGACTGTGGAGAGAAGCTGGTCCAAGAAGTAGAAAAGTACCCGGTAGCCTTGGTATTTGGGCGTGAGAACAGTGGTTTAACTAATGAAGAGCTGCAGCAGTGTCACTTCCATATGTGTATTCCAGCCAACCCCGAATACAGCTCACTTAATTTAGCAGCAGCAGTGCAAACCCTTTGTTATGAAATTCGCATGGCCTATCTAAATCGCGAAACCTATCCAAGTGTTGAGGAAGAATATCCACTGAATGACGATTTAGAGCGTTTTTATACGCATTTGGAAACCACGCTGGAAGGCACCTCGTTCATTCGCAAAAGTCACCCGGGTGTGGTTATGACTAAGCTGCGCCGCTTGTTTAACCGAGCGCGTCCTGAGTCTCAAGAGCTTAATATATTGCGCGGTATATTGGCGTCTATCGATAAATCGGTGAAGAATGCTAACTCAGGCGACGCAGACCCTGCACCAGCAATAGAAGAAAAAGAGTAAACACTATGTTCGCCCGTATAAAAGATGATATTCAAGGTGTATTTCATCGCGACCCAGCGGCCAGAAACACCTTTGAAGTGCTAACCAACTATCCCGGCCTTCACGCTGTCTGGCTGCATCGCATTAGTCACAAACTATGGAAGGCTGAATGGAAATGGTTGGCACGCAGTTTATCAACCTTTAGCCGCTGGCTTACGGGGATTGAAATTCACCCTGGTGCCACGTTAGGGCGACGGGTATTTATCGACCACGGTATGGGTGTGGTCATTGGTGAAACCGCAGAAATTGGCGATGATGTCACCCTTTACCACGGCGTTACTCTTGGAGGAACTAGCTGGAGAGCAGGTAAGCGCCACCCAACCCTTAAAAAAGGCGCTGTAGTTGGGGCTGGTGCCAAAGTGTTAGGGCCTATTATTATAGGTGAAAACGCTAAAGTAGGGTCTAACTCTGTGGTCGTAAAAGATATTCCTGATGGCGCTACGGCGGTGGGGATCCCCGGTCGTATCATTATCTCGAAGCAAAAAGAGATGAATGCGTCGGTAAACTCTGAGCGAGATAAAATTGCCCAGAAATATGGTTTTGATGCCTATGCTGTCGCGCCAGATAACCCTGATCCTGTGGCAAATGCGATGGGCATAATGCTAGAGCACATGCACCAAATGGACACCAAAGTGGAAGAGATGTGCAAGGTCATTCAGTCGCTAGGTGGAGATGTGTGTACCGATAATTTACACAATATTAGCGCTGAAGATTTCGCAGAAACGGGTTTCGACCTAACGGAAACCCAAGAGCGAGAGAAGGCTCACTCTTCTTTCGACCCCGCTATTTAACTCTAATTCCGCATACTATTTTCGGGTGCTAAGGCCGAGAGCCTTCACCCTTATATAGTAAAGTTCATAAAGGCTTATTTTTACAAAAAGTTAACAAGCACATTGACTCATGCATAACGCCAACATACATTGAGATGAAAGGTTGAACATCACTTTTCAGGGACGTTATGCAAGAAACAGCGCCATTACTCGACGTACTAATTGTTGGAGCCGGAATTTCGGGTATCGGCTGCGCCTACCACATTCAAAAAAAATGTCCTGACCTTTCATATTCTATTATAGAGGCCCGCAGTGATTTGGGTGGTACATGGGATTTATTCAAATACCCGGGAATACGCTCAGATTCTGATTTATTCACCTTCGGCTACGAATTTAAACCTTGGAAAGAGAAAAAGGCCATTGCTGATGGTCGTTCAATAAAGGCTTACGTCGAAGAAACTGCGGCTGAAAACGGTATTAAAGAGCGCATACGTTTTTTAACTCGTGTGGTAGATATAGATTGGCAAAGCGATAAAAACTATTGGCGGGTTACGTTAAAGTCAGAAGAGAGTGGGCAGCATGAGCACATTGCCGCCAGATGGATATTTAACGCATCGGGTTATTATCGATACGATAAAGGTTATGCACCACATTTCAAAGGGCAAACACAATTTAACGGTCAGATTGTACATCCACAGCATTGGCCTGAAGATCTGGACTACGAAAACAAACGCGTAGTGGTAATCGGAAGCGGTGCAACGGCGGTAACGCTGGTTCCCGCACTAGCGAAAAGCGCATCGCACGTGACTATGCTGCAAAGAACGCCATCCTACGTATTACCTGTTCCCGTAGATGATCCAATCGCAAAACATTTACGCGCGTGGTTTAGCGAGGATACAGCGTTTAAAGCTGCGCGTTGGTTTAACATAGCGAAACAGCGTTGGGTGTACGCATTTAGTCAGCGCTTTCCGCATCGTGCGCGCAAAATAATACGCAGTCTTAATGCAAAAATGTTACCCGAAGGGTATCCAGTGGATATACACTTTAACCCACCTTACAATCCTTGGGAGCAGCGACTGTGTGCAGTTCCGGGTGGGGATTTATTCGAGTCAATTTCGAAAGGTAAGGCGTCGGTTGCAACAGATACTATAGATACGTTTACTGAAACGGGCATTAAACTTGATTCGGGCCAGCATATTGAAGCAGATATTATAGTAACAGCCACTGGATTAAACCTTCTGCCTTTAGGAGGGATAGTGCCAAAAATTGATGGTGAAGCTGTTTCGCTTCCAGAATGTGTTACGTATAAAGGTATGTTGCTCAGTGGCGTGCCTAATTTTGCTATCGCGGTGGGTTATACAGCTTCATCGTGGACACTAAAAATTGGCCTTTTATGTGAACATTTCACGCGATTGCTCAATCATATGGAAGAGCACGGCTTTACACAGTGTACACCTGTAGCAGACCCGAATATGGAAACACAACCGTTGCTAAACTTTGGCGCTGGCTACATCCAACGCTCTTTAGAACAGTTGCCACGTCAAGGCATGCAGTTTCCATGGTCTATGTCGTTCAATTATGCACAAGATGTGAAAATTTTTCGGAAAGGCCGTGTAGACGATCCAGCGCTTAAGTTTGAATAGAAATTTCAATAGACGCACACTTACTTTTATTAAATCACGAGAGCTTTAAATGAGTTTAGCCCAGCATCATGAGCAATACGTAACGCTTAAAAGCGGTGATAGGTTTTGCTATGCCGAACATGGTGTCGGAAATACCGATACCATTGTACTTATTGTGGGTTTAGGTCTTCAGTTGGTTTATTGGCCAAGCGCGCTTATTGAGCGTTTAGTTGCTAGTGGATTTCGCGTTATTTGCTTTGACAATCGTGATGCAGGAAGGTCAGTACGCAGCGACACACCGCATCCCAGCCTATTACAGCAGTTAAGAGGAAGGTCGCCGAAAGGTGCATATGGACTTGAACGGATGGCTGAAGATACTGCACAGTTGTTAGAGGCGCTAAATATATCAAGCGCACATATCGCAGGAATGTCTATGGGAGGGATGATTGCACAGACTCTTGCAAGTCTGCATCCTGAAAAAGTGATATCTATGACGTCTATTTTTTCTACCACTGGGAGTCGAAAAGTCGGTCAACCGTCGTATTCAACGTTATGGCGTTTAGCAAGAGCAAAAGCACCAACAAGTGAAAAAGACGCAGTTAAAAACTACCAAGCAATGATGACGCATATTGGCGATGTAGCTGCAAAGGGAGCCGTAAATCAATGGCATCAGTATGCGCGTTTGGCATGGCAGCGCAATGGTGGCAAAAGTGATGCAAAAGCGATGTTCCGGCAAATCGGTGCTATTATGAAATCCGGCGACCGAACGCCAATGCTTCAAAATGTCAAAGCCCCAACATTAGTGATACACGGAGATGTTGATCGCATGGTGCATCCCAGTGGCGGTGTAGCAACAGCCAGAGCTATATCAGGTGCTAAACATCAAGTACTGCGTGGGTTGCGCCATCAAATAGATACCGTCCAATCACATCGGATAGCAGACAGTATTCTTGCTCATATTCACTTAAATGCGAACAAATAGGCTTATAGTCGACGTTATCATTTATCTGCAGAATAAACGATTTCTAAGCATTTAGCGTAGACCACGCAAATTTGGCGTCTATTATCGTCTATTAGTGCTTATTTGGATGGGGCTTAACTGAAACGAAAGCCTTGATATAGAAAAGCGATTACTCGAATCAATAATACCTGACTAATTTACTGGGTCTTATACTTGACCATTTTAGTCAGGTATGTGAAAATTCCCGCACTACAAAACGGCGGGAGAATCCAATGAAACTCACTTCTAAAGGGCGCTATGCGGTTACCGCAATGCTTGATGTCGCTTTGCATTCAAAGCGTGGTCCAGTGCCTCTTGCCGACATTTCAGAACGACAAGAAATTTCTTTATCTTACCTTGAACAGCTTTTTTCTCGATTGCGTAAAGAGCAATTGGTGGACAGTGTTCGCGGGCCTGGCGGCGGCTATTTGTTAGGCCGTGAAGCAAGCAAAATTGCGATAGGCGAAGTCATTCGCGCCGTCGACGAGTCCATTGATGCGACACGTTGCCAAGGACAAGCAGACTGTCAAGGTGGTGATCGCTGTCTCACGCACAGCTTGTGGCAAGACCTAAGTGATCGCATTGCGGCGTTTCTAAATTCAATCACGCTTGGCGAATTAATGGTAAAGCGTGATGTGCAAGAAGTAGCCGACCGCCAAGACGGTAATGCATCACTTCGTCATATCACCAAAGATATCGAAGTTAGTATTCAACTTTAAATTGGTATTGAGTAACGCATGGCTTTATCAACACCCATTTATTTAGATTACGCAGCAACAACACCGGTAGACCCAAGTGTGGCCGAGGCAATGGCAAAATGCCTAACGCTGGATGGCAACTTTGGTAACCCAGCTTCTCGTAGTTATCGCTTCGGCTGGATGGCAGAAGAAGCGGTTGATGTTGCTAGAAATCAAATCAGCGACGCGATTAATTGCGACCCTAGAGAAATTGTTTTTACTTCGGGGGCCACTGAATCGAACAACCTTGCAATAAAAGGCGTTGCCCAAGGTTATGCCAATAAAGGCAAACATATCATTACCGTTAATACCGAACACAAAGCGGTGTTAGATACCTGTGAGTACTTACAAAGCCAAGGCTTTGAGGTTACCTATCTTGAAGTATCACCAAACGGTTTAATTGATTTAAATGATCTCGAAAACGCGTTGCGAGACGACACTATTTTGGTGTCGGTGATGCATGTGAACAATGAACTTGGCGTTATTCAAGACATTCAAGCTATTGGCCAGCTTTGTCGTGATAAAGGCGTTCTTTTTCATGTTGATGGTGCGCAAAGTGTGGGCAAAATTGCCATTGATTTAGCTGAGCTTCCTATAGATATGCTGTCTATTTCGGCGCATAAGATATACGGCCCGAAAGGTATGGGGGCGCTATATGTGCGTCGCCGTCCCAAAATCAATCTGGTGGCACAAATTCATGGCGGTGGCCACGAGCGCGGCATGCGGTCGGGTACATTAGCCACCCACCAAATTGTTGGAATGGGTGAAGCCATCGCGCTAGCCTCTTCAAAAATGGAAGAGGATAGTGCGCGCATATTAGCGCTGCGTGAATCGCTGTGGCAAGGCCTTCAACAGCTCGACGATATCTATTTAAATGGGCACGCCACACAGCGTATCCCGGGTATTTTAAATGTGAGCTTTGCGGGTGTAGACGGTGAAAGCTTGATGATGGGCTTAAATGATATTGCTGTATCATCAGGGTCGGCATGTACATCAGCGAGTCTAGAGCCCTCGTATGTGCTAAAAGCGATTGGCCGTAGTAATGAATTGGCGCATGCAGGTATTAGATTCAGCGTTGGGCGTTTTACGACCCAAGAAGACATCGATTACGTAATACAAAAAGTAGTGGATGTAACCACAAGACTACGCCAAGCGGTTTCAGCATAAACGCCTATACCGTCGTTGGGCGCGGGTTTTTGTAGTAGGCAAAGCGTAGTTAGTGTTAGCGCATTCTTTTTTATTTTAGTGAATGTGGAAGAAAATTAATGCGCGTTTGAAGGAAATTGACCTTTAAGCAGCGTTTAAAACGCGTAAGTGGCCATAAATTAATGGCTGAATATTTGAGTGAAATAGTCGGGTATTATATACTACGGCACCAAAATTTTAGGCTGTCCGCAATGTAACTGGCAGTTTTGGCAACTCTTTTGGGCGTAAACCCAAATAAATGACGTTGTTGAAGTTGAAAGTCGATATAAATTACCAAGACCGTGGGGTGATTTATTTGCCAGTTAAATAGAAAGGTTAGTGGCAGCAAATGCAGGCAAACAAGTGAGATCCCAACATGAGTGAACAGATCGAACAGGCGTTAGAAAGAAAGTACGATGCGGGTTTCTATTCAGAAATCGAATCGGAAACGTTTGAAAGCGGCCTGGACGAGTCGGTTATCCGCCGCATATCAGCAATGAAAAACGAGCCTGAATGGATGCTTGAATGGCGTTTGAAGTCTTATCATGCATGGCTAGAAATGGAAGAGCCTGATTGGGCGCATGTCGACTATCCGAAAATCGATTATCAGGCCATTTCTTATTACTCGGCACCAAAGAGTATGAAAGACAAGCCTAAATCGCTAGATGAAGTTGACCCTGAACTACTTCGCACCTACGAAAAGCTGGGTATTCCGCTGCACGAGCAGGAAATGCTGGCAGGCGTTGCGGTAGATGCGGTATTCGACTCGGTATCGGTTGTTACTACGTTCCGCGATAAGCTTGAAGAAGCTGGAGTGATCTTTTGCCCAATTTCTGAAGCGCTTCAGAAGTATCCAGACCTTGTAAAGAAATACATTGGTTCGGTAGTGCCGCGCACAGATAACTATTTTGCTGCGCTTAATAGCGCCGTATTTACTGACGGTTCATTCGTTTATATTCCAAAAGGCACACGTTGCCCAATGGAGCTTTCTACTTATTTCCGTATTAACGAAATGAACACCGGTCAGTTCGAGCGTACCTTGATTGTTGCTGATGAAGGCAGCTATGTAAGCTACCTTGAAGGTTGTACCGCGCCACAGCGAGATGAAAACCAGCTGCATGCGGCAGTGGTTGAGCTAGTGGCAATGGATGACGCGCAAATTAAATACTCAACGGTACAGAATTGGTACCCAGGTGACGAGAACGGTAAAGGCGGTATCTACAACTTCGTGACAAAACGTGGTGTAGCGCATACTAATGCCAAAATCTCGTGGACGCAGGTTGAAACCGGCTCTGCGGTTACGTGGAAGTACCCAAGCTGTGTACTTAAAGGCGACAACAGTGTAGGTGAATTCTACTCAGTAGCGCTAACACGTGGTCGCCAGCAGGCTGATACCGGTACTAAGATGATCCACGTGGGTAAAAATACCAAGTCGACCATCATCTCTAAAGGTATCTCAGCGGGTAACAGCAATAACGCCTATCGCGGGCTGGTTCAAATGGGCCCTCGCGCAGACGGAGCACGTAACTTCACCGAGTGTGACTCGCTACTTATCGGTGACAAATGTGGCGCGCACACATTCCCGTATATCGAAAGCCGCAACCCTTCAGCCATTGTTGAGCACGAAGCAACTACATCGAAGGTGAGCGACGAACAATTATTCCTGTGTCAGCAACGTGGCTTAGACACAGAAAAGGCCGTTTCTATGATTGTTAACGGTTTCTGTAAAGAAGTATTCAAAGAGCTGCCAATGGAATTTGCCGTAGAAGCCGGCAAGCTGCTCGAAATTAGTCTTGAAGGTTCAGTGGGGTAATCAATGCTTAATATCAAGAATTTACATGCCAGCGTGGAAGAGAAAAACATCATTAAAGGTCTTAACCTTGAAGTTAAACCTGGTGAAGTACACGCTATCATGGGCCCCAACGGTGCCGGTAAAAGTACACTAGGCTACGTCCTATCTGGTCGTGATGGTTACGAAGTGAGCGAAGGCGAAGCCACGCTTAACGGTAAAGACCTATTAGAGCTTGAAGTAGAAGAGCGTGCCCGTGAAGGCCTTTTCCTTGCGTTCCAGTACCCAGTTGAAATTCCTGGCGTAAGCAATATGGAATTCATGAAAGAGTCAGTTAACGCTATGCGCGAACAGCGCGGCGAAGAGCCGTTAACTGCTGCTGAGTTTTTAAAGAAAGCAAAAGAAGCGTGCAAGCAAGTACAGCTTCCATTGGATTTCTTGAAGCGAGGTGTAAACGAAGGTTTCTCTGGTGGTGAGAAGAAGCGTAACGAAATCATGCAAATGATTTTGCTAGAGCCAAAGCTTTGTATTCTTGATGAATCAGACTCTGGCCTTGACGTTGACGCACTTCAGGTTGTTGCCGATGGCGTTAACAGCCAGCGCGACGGTGAGCGTAGCTTCATTGTTGTTACCCACTACCAGCGTCTTCTAGACTACATCAAGCCTGACTTTGTTCACATTCTTGCCGATGGCAAAATCGTGAAAAGCGGTGACGCGTCACTAGCGCTAGAAGTAGAGAAGAGCGGATACGCATTCCTAGGTAAAGCGTACGAGGAGGCTGAAGCATGAGTCAATGGCTAGAACAGGTCATTGATGCGGCGCAAATCTCCGATTACCTAGCGCCCGTGCGTCAGCAGGCCTTAGAAAAGTTAAAAGCCGATGGTTGGCCAGCCCGTAGAAACGAAAGCTGGCGTTTTACGCCGCTAACACCCGTTGAAAAGCGTGAAGCTAAGCAAGCGGTTCAGGCAGACAGTTTACCGGTACCCGCTATCGATAACCTAAATGCTGTCGACCTTGTATTTGTAGACGGTGTCTTGGTCACGCAGGTTAACACGCTAGATGTGCCAGCGGGCATGAGCATCACGTCGCTTAATAATGATGATACTGCCACGCAGCAAGCGATCAGCAGTGTATACGGTCAAGTTAAGCCAACCCGTCATATGTTTGGCCTAGTTAACGATGCGCTGTGCCAACACGGTATATTTATTAATGTTGAAGCAGGCGCGAAAATCGACACGCCAGTGCGCATCGTGAACATGGCGTCGCAAAATGTTGATGCTCATACGCGTGTGGTGGTGAAGGTCGCTGAAGGCGCAAGCGCTACGGTTATCGAGCAAGGTTTTGGCGATACTGAAAGTTTAACCACAGCGTTTGCTGAATATGACCTTGCTGATGATGCACATCTAGAACACTATCGTTTTGCTATGTTTACTGGCAAAGCTAAGCAATTAGGCGGCAGCCACTTCAAACTTCATAACCGCACCACGCTTAACAGCACCATGGTGGGCTATGGAAGTGAGCTTTCCCGTTTAGATGTAGACATCCATCACGCCGGCGAATTTGCCAATGCGAAAATGAATGCCATTTATCTTCTGGCGGAAGGCGAGTTATTTGACCTTCACTCCACCATTGAGCACGCGATGCCTAATGGCACAACAGAAGAAAACGCGCGTGGGATTGTAGGCGATAAAGCACGTGCTGTGTTTAATGGTCGCATTCATATTCATCGTGACGCGCAAAAGACCTTGGCTGAACTTAATAACCGCAACTTGTTGCTATCTCGCCGTGGCGTTATCAACACCAAGCCTGAGCTTGAAATTTATGCTGATGACGTAAAATGTGCTCACGGTGCAACGGTTGCTGAAATTGAAGAAGAAGCCTTGTATTACATGCTTACTCGCGGCGTTTCTCGCAGTAAAGCACTGGTAATGCTCAACTTTGGCTTCATTCAAAAGCTTATAAATGACGTGCCCAATGCAGCAGTCCGTGAATGGCTAGCACCAATTTTAAGTGAGCGCTTCGCCCAAATGGAGGTGAAATGAGCTTAGACGTTGCAGCACTTCGTGCCCAGTTTCCTATTTTATCTAAAACGGTAGACGGCAAGCCGTTGGTCTACCTAGATAATGCGGCAACAACACAAAAACCTCAGGCCGTTATCGACGCCTTAGTAGATTTTTACACGGGGACGAATGCAAACGTGCACCGCGGTGCGCACCATTTATCAGATGAAGCCACGCGCCGTTACGAAAATGCACGTACCAGCGTTGCAAAGTTCATTAATGCGAAAGCGCGTGAAGAAGTTATTTGGACGTCGGGCACAACAGAAGCCATCAATATAGTCGCCAATGGTCTTGGACAGCTACTAAGCGAAGGTGACGAAGTGATGGTGACTGAGCTTGAGCACCACGCAAACTTGGTTACTTGGCAACAAGCGTGTCGCCGCTCTGGTGCAACGCTAAATGTGGTGCCTATTTTTGACAGCGGAGAGTTAGACGTAGACGCTTTCGATAGACTGCTGTCTGAAAACACTAAGCTAGTGGCGTTTCCTCACGTATCGAATGCACTAGGTACGGTGAACCCAATTAAACTGCTTACTGAAAAAGCGAAAGCGGTAGGCGCATGGGTGCTGGTTGATGGCGCACAAGGCATTGCTCATGGCGGTGTTGACGTACAAGAGATTGGCTGTGATTTTTATGCATTTTCAGGCCACAAGCTATTCGGTCCAACAGGCATTGGCTGTCTGTGGGGCAAAAAAGAGGTGCTAGAAACCTGGCCTGTTTGGCAGGTAGGCGGCGAGATGATCAAAGACGTGACCTACCATGAAGCCACATGGGGGGCGTTGCCAAATCGCTTAGAAGCTGGCACGCCAAACATCGCAGGTGCCATTGGTATGGGCGCTGCAGTAGATTGGTTTAGTGCCCTTGATGTCAATGCTTTGCATGAACATGAACAAAAGCTGCTTGCCTATGCTACCGAGCAGGCCGAAGCGTTTGACGGTATGCGGATAATCGGTACAGCACCTAACAAGGTAGGCGTGCTGAGCTTTCTACTGGAAGGTGCGCACCCGGCGGACGTGGGTTTCATTCTTGATAGACAAGGCGTTGCGATCCGTACCGGTGATAACTGTGCACAGCCGCTAATGAAGCGCTTTGGAATTCCGGGTACTGCCCGTGCGTCGTTCTCAATTTACAATACGCTTGAAGAAGTAGACAGCCTATTTGCTGCGCTTAAAAAAGCAAAAATGATGTTGGCCTAAGGAGGCATTATGAGTGTTGAAACTTTCGTACCTAGTACAAAACTCATTTCGCTAACTGACAGTGCCGTTAAGCATTTCGAAAGTAAGCTTAAAGACAAGCCTGGTCAGTTAATTCGTTTATCGACAAAAGTAAGCGGCTGTACAGGTTACGCCTATGTGCTTGATTTCGCAGATAGTGCGCAAGCCGACGACGAAATTGTTGAAATTTCGCCAGTACTTAACGTAGCCGTGGCTGCAGATGCCACCGACCTACTGCGTAATACCGAAATTGATTACGTTACAGAAGGTGTGAACGGCGTCATTAAATACAACAACCCGAACGTGGTTGATGAGTGCGGATGCGGTGAAAGCTTTAACGTTGGCTAAGTGCCACGTCAAAGGCCATCAGTGGTAGAACAAAGAGTACTAAGTAGTTTATGAAGCAAAAAATGGTGACCACCGAGCGCGACTGTAAAGCGCGCTTGGTTCCAGCGGGCAATCCTACCGTGATCCCTGAAGGCGAGTTTGTGAATATCACCCAAGAGCTCGGTGGTAACTATACGGTAACGTGGCGTGGCAACATGTACCGCATCGATGGTACTGATGCAGGTGCTATTGGCCGAAAAGCGATGACTCTGAGCTTTGACGCGCCAGAAGACGGAAACATAAGCGAACAGCAAGTGTGGGACGCGTTAGAAACTATCTTTGACCCTGAGATCCCTATCAATCTCGTATCTCTTGGTCTTATCTACAAAGTGGAAATTGATCAAGATACTAGCAGCGTCAATATTGATATGACCCTGACCGCACCAGGCTGCGGCATGGGCCCAGTATTGGTTGGCGACGTTGAATATCGCGTTGCCATGGTTCCCCATGTTAAAAACGTTAACGTAGAGCTTGTATTCGACCCTGCATGGTCCCGTGATATGATGAGTGAAGAAGCACAGCTTGAAGCAGGTCTGTTCTTCTAATCATCCACACAGTGAAATTTAATCACACAATTTTTCAAACAAATTAAGCGGAAATAGCAATGCAACTACCTAGCAGTGACGAAATTATTGATGATTTAGCGTTCTTCGACGATTGGGAACAGCGTTATCAGTACATCATTGATTTAGGGAAATCTATTCCGGGCTTGCCTGAAGATGCTAAAACACCCGAGCGTTTGGTCAAAGGGTGTCAGAGCAGCGTTTGGCTGGTGGAGTCTTACGACGGCAATAAAATCAACTTTGACGTAGACAGCGATGCAGTTATCGTTCAAGGGCTGCTTGCGTTAGTACTTGCCGCTTATAATGACAAAACGCCAACAGATATTTTAGCGTTTGATATCGACGGCTATTTTGAAGCACTAGACCTAGAGCGTCATATAACGCCAACCCGCGGTAATGGCTTACGCGCCATCGTGGGTAAAATTCAAGAATTAGCAAAAGCCAACGCTTAATTTTTTAAGCGTTGGTTTCTTTAAGCCGTTTTAGGGTTTCATAGTAAAGGCAGTGGGGCAGGTGAGTCCTCGATAATTAGTTCTGTGCAAAATAATCTGTACGCTGTCATCATATTGTCATCGCCAACAGGCTAACCTTTCTCTACATTTGCGCATAAAAACAGTACTTTATATCTGATTTGATAAAGGCTCTGGTCAAGCTGCTATTTATTGCCTATAATTCGCGGCCAAAATTTTAAAGATACACACACTATTTGTTTGGAGAGAGAACATGGCTCTTGAGCGTACTTTTTCGATTATCAAGCCTGATGCGGTAGCTAAAAACGTAATCGGTGCAATTTACAACCGTTTCGAATCTGCAGGTCTTCGCATCGTGGCATCTAAGATGATCCACATGAGCAAAGAGCAAGCAGAAGGCTTCTATGCAGAACACAAAGAGCGTCCTTTCTTCGGCGCACTTGTAGACTTCATGACGTCTGGTCCTGTTATGGTTCAAGTACTAGAAGGCGAAAACGCAGTTCTAGCTAACCGTGAAATCATGGGCGCAACTAACCCAGCTGATGCAGCTGCAGGTACACTACGTTCAGACTACGCTGCGTCAATCGACGAAAACGCAGTTCACGGTTCTGACGCACCTGAGTCAGCAGCACGTGAAATTGCTTACTTCTTCTCTGAAGAAGAAATCTGCCCACGTACTCGCTAAGATTACATAGGTAGACAAACGGGGCTATAAGCCCCGTTTTTTGTTTCTGAGCGTCTGAGCACGCTTTATGCCGCTTTGCTCGGCGCTCATTTAGGCAAGCTAAACCACGCTTCTCGCGCATTGCCAAACTTAACGTTTCTCTGCGTTAAATCGGCTTTTTCTCAAATCTCATCTGTGGTAAAATCCGCGCAAATTTTAATCAGCGATTTTCTTTTTCTTAAATGTCGTTCAAGACATAGTCGAATCGCTGGTTTTTACACCGTATTCAGCAGTAAGAGGGGCATCCCTCGAAGGTAAAAGGGTCATTTTATTCATGGCAAAAACTAACTTATTAAACTTAAATCGCGAAGGCTTGCGCAATTTCTTCAAAGAAATGGGCGAGAAACCGTTTCGTGCCGATCAGGTGATGAAATGGATTTACCAGCACGGTATCAGCGATTTCGAGGAAATGAGTAACCTCAATAAAAACCTTCGCGCGATGCTCATTGAAAATTGCGAAATTAAAGCGCCTGAAATTGCATACTTTCAAGAAGCGAGCGACGGCACTATTAAGTTTGCACTTACCCTTGAAGGTGGTCAGGAAGTTGAATCTGTTTGGATCCCAGAAACTGACCGTGCAACGCTTTGCGTGTCATCACAGGTAGGTTGCGCGCTAGAGTGTACTTTCTGTTCAACTGCGCAACAGGGGTTCAACCGTAACCTAAGCGTGAGTGAAATTATTGGTCAGGTGTGGCGTGTAGCTACTTTCCTTGGTCTTTCAAAAGACTCAAGCAAACGCCCTATCACTAACGTAGTAATGATGGGCATGGGTGAGCCACTGCTTAACCTTAAAAACGTTGTACCAGCAATGGATATTATGCTGGATGATTTCGGTTTCGGCCTGTCTAAACGCCGCGTTACGCTAAGTACATCTGGCGTGGTTCCAGCGCTAGATATGTTGGGTGACCAAATAGACGTAGCGTTAGCTATTTCATTACACGCACCCACCGATGAGTTGCGCAACGAGATCGTGCCTATCAATAAGAAGTACAATATCGAAGCCTTCTTAGCAGGCGTACGTCGTTATCTGGCCAAATCTAAAGCGAACCAAGGCCGTGTGACGGTAGAATACGTTATGCTTTCAAACATCAATGACAGCACTGAACAAGCGCACCAGTTGGCAAAGGTATTGAAAGACACACCTAGTAAAATAAACTTAATACCATTTAACCCTTACCCGGGTTCGCCTTATACATGTTCAAGCAATTCGCGTATTGATAGATTCGCAAAAGTGCTTATGGAATATGGGTTTACAACCGTTGTGCGTAAAACGCGAGGTGATGATATCGACGCAGCATGCGGTCAATTAGTGGGTGATGTGGTAGACAGAACGAAAAGAATGTTAAAAAAACAGGTGAAGGGCGAAGCAATTTCAGTAAAAATGGCCCAATAATCATTAAGATATTAGGGTAAGACTATGGTTGCGGGATTGCGAACTTCACTTAAAATTGGCTTTTTAAGCGCGATTATTTTCACTTCTGGCTGTGTCAGTAATAGCCAGTCAGGGTTGTATGGCGGTAACTTCGATCACGAAGAAGCCGCCAAAACACGCATGTCCCTTGGTCTTACCTACCTTCAAAATAACAACTACACGCAGGCAAAAAAGAACCTCGATAAAGCGCTTGAGTTTAATCCACGCTCTGCAGACGTTCAGTTCGCTATGGCATATTACTATCAGCTGGTGGGCGATAACCTTCGAGCGGAAGAGTACTATGAAACTGCTATCGACCTAGCGCCTAATAATGGCGATATTGCCAACAGTTATGGCGCGTTTAAGTGCCAAAACGGCGAATACGAAAAAGCCAAAGCGTATTTCTTTGATGCTATAAATAACAGGCTTTACGCTAACGCAGCGCAAACCTACGAGAACTTGGCTTTGTGCGCGCAAAGTCAAGGTAAGCTAGATGAAGCGATCGGCTATTTTCAAGACGCATTAAAACATCAGCCTGCCAGGGGCAAAAGCCTATTCTTACTCAGTGAACTTTACACGGTTTCAGAACAATGGGAACTGGCTGAATCTACGTTACGAAAATACGAACGTGTTGCCAAAGTTACGCCTGATTCATTGTGGTTAGCTTATGAAATAGCCAAAGGGAAAGGGGACCTAGAGACTGCAAAGGGTTATGGCGAAATGATGATGTCATTGTTCCCTGAAAGTGAGCTTACTAAACGTTACTTAGTGCAACGTGAAAGTATGCAAAACAAAGTGGTTAAAACCGTCAAATCTACACAGCCAAACGATTCTGAAACACAAATAAGCGAAAACCAAGCAAATACCGGTGGGCTTGCACAATCATCATCAAACGATAAAGAAAATGAAAAGAGCGTCGCCCAAGACAACGACGCTCAGCGTCAATCTCAGAGCAATAACACCGATAACGCTCCTACAGCTACAGCAAACACACCAGAAAAAGCACAAAATACTGAATTATCTGTGCAAAGTGATAAATTCCATGTAGTAAAAGAAGGTGAAAACTTATATCGTATTTCTTTATTGCACAATATCAAAATGGCAACACTGCAAGAGTGGAATAACCTTGAAAATACTGGCGCTATTATTGCTGGTCAGACGCTTTGGTTAGTACCACCGAGTATGCAGGAGGAATAAGGTTTAATGGTGTCGGAAGAAAAAGCGAATCAAGAAGTTACTTCGCAACAACAAGAAAACACGCCAAGTCCAGGGGCAATGCTAAAAGCGCGCCGTGAAACGCTAGGTTTGTCTCAACAAGATATTGCTGATAAATTATTTTTGAAAGCCAAACAAATCAATGATTTAGAAAATGATGTCATTGATGAAAAGTCTTCGGTGACTTTTACAAAAGGATACGTGAGAAATTATGCCAAGCAATTAGGCATGAATTCTCAAGAAGTTATTGAGGCATTCGAACGCTTCCACAATCAAACATCTGTGCCATCTTCCGAGAAATTACAGAGCTTTTCAAAGCGTGTCGCAAAACAGACACACGATGACAGGTGGATGATGGTAACTTATGTTATTTTACTTCTTATCATTGCCGCCGTTGTCGTGTGGTGGTATCAACAGCCTAGTGACGACACGGTAGCTGAACTGCCACTTAGTGAGGCTGTTAAGCGAGAAGCCGCTAATACGCCTGTCCCATCGGCGGGCACAGATACCGACAATATTACTACTGACGCCTCGTCGTCGCAGGGTGATACGGCTGGAAACAATCAGCTAGACACGGGCGTGAGCGATAGTACAAGCTCAGAAACCAGCGGTGCGTTCAGCGACCAAGATAGCGGTTTTAACCAAGACGGTAGTTTGAATGATGGTGCAATCTCAGCACCCGATACAGAGGTAAATGATAGCAATAACCTAACCGCTCTGGTTAATTCTGCGAGTAGTAACGAACCCCAACCCCAACCCCACCTTAATGTGAATAGTCAGTCTGATGCAGCGCCAATTACTATGGTTTTCACTTTCGACGATGACTGTTGGGTTAATATAAAAGACGCGTCTGGAGAAGCTATTGCCTATGGGGTAAAGCTAAAAGGACGAGTTATGGAAATTCAAGGCGTTCCTCCTGTTGAAGTTACGCTCGGTGCACCGGATAATGTGCGCATATCAGTTAACGGCGAGTCTGTTGATATTTCTTCATACCAAAACGGTAAAACAGCTCGCTTCGCACTTCCTTTATAGGTAATTAGATGTTTGCAGAAAGCCCTATTAAGCGCAGAAAGTCTACGCGTATTAATGTAGGTAACGTCCCTATTGGTGATGGCGCTCCCATTGCTGTTCAATCTATGACGAATACGCGGACCACAGATGTGGCAGCGACCGTCGATCAAATAAACCGTATTGTTGCAGTGGGTGGCGAGATCGTTCGAGTATCTGTGCCCACGATGGAAGCGGCTGAAGCATTCAAAGAAATTAAAAAGCAGGTGAGTGTGCCACTCGTTGCAGACATTCATTTTGACTACCGTATCGCACTTAAGGTTGCTGAATACGGCGTAGATTGTCTGCGCATTAACCCAGGTAACATAGGTAATATGGAGCGTGTGCGCTCTGTGGTCGATTGTGCAAAAGACAAAAATATTCCTATCCGCATTGGTGTGAACGGTGGCTCGTTAGAAAAAGACTTACAAGAGAAGTACGGTGAGCCAACGCCAGAAGCGCTGGTTGAATCTGCAATGCGTCATGTGGATATTCTCGACAAACTTAACTTTGATCAATTCAAAGTCAGCGTTAAAGCGTCAGATGTTTTCTTAGCTGTTGGCGCCTATCGTTTATTGGCACAAAAAATAGACCAGCCGCTTCACTTAGGTATTACCGAAGCCGGTGGTCAGCGCGCCGGCGCTGTGAAGAGTGCAGTTGGCTTAGGTATGCTATTGGCTGAAGGTATTGGTGATACGTTGCGCGTATCGTTAGCCGCTGACCCGGTGGAAGAAATTAAGGTCGGCTTTGATATTCTAAAGTCACTGCGAATTCGTTCGCGCGGTATAAACTTTATTGCTTGCCCGAGTTGTTCACGACAAGAGTTCGATGTAATCGGCACAGTGAATGCTCTTGAGCAGCGATTGGAAGATATTCTTACGCCAATGGATGTCTCTATCATCGGTTGCGTGGTTAACGGCCCAGGTGAAGCAGAAGTATCTGATTTGGGCCTTACTGGCGCACGTAACATGAGCGGCCTTTACGAAGACGGTAAGCGCGTTAAAGAACGTCTTCCTAACGACGATCTTGTGGATAAGCTTGAAGCTAAGATTCGCGCCAAAGCATCGCGTATGAGTGAACAAAATAAAATTCAGGTCTCGGTTAAAGACTGAGACATTTTTTGTTCATTGTTGTTTATTCCCAAAGCCCCTATAATGCGGGGCTTTTCACTATTTAGCAGTATGAGAATTTCACGTGGCTAAGACTATTCAGGCAATTCGAGGCATGAATGACTGCCTACCGGAGATTTCCGGTACATGGCAGAAGGTAGAATCTGTACTTCGTCAGGTTGTGGCGAGTTATGGTTACCAAGAAATACGTACTCCCATCGTTGAAAGCACCGACTTGTTCAAGCGCTCTATCGGTGAAGTTACCGATATCGTTGAAAAAGAAATGTATACCTTCGAAGATAGAAATGGCGACAGCTTAACGCTGCGTCCAGAAGGTACGGCAAGTTGCGTGCGCGCAGGAAACGAGCACGGCTTATTATACAACCAGCAGCAACGCCTGTGGTACATGGGGCCGATGTTCCGTCATGAACGTCCACAAAAAGGGCGTTATCGTCAGTTCCATCAGTTCGGTGTAGAGACCTACGGTATGGACGGTCCTGACATCGACTTAGAAATGATTCTTCTTAGTGCACGCTTTTGGAAAGCTTTTGGTATTGAGCAACACGTCAAACTTCAAATAAATACGTTAGGTTCAAATGAAGCGCGTGCTGCATATCGCGATACGCTGGTTGATTTCCTAAAACAGCGTGCAGACCAACTCGACGAAGATTCCCTGCGACGACTTGAAACGAATCCACTTCGTGTACTCGATTCAAAGAACCCTGATGTTCAAGCTGCGATTGCCGATGCGCCAGCGCTAATCGATCATCTTGATGAAGAATCTAAAGTACATTTTGAAACCTTGTGTTCGCGCTTAACGCAAGCAGGTATTGAGTTTGAAATTAATCCTCGTCTAGTGCGCGGATTAGATTACTACAACCGTACCGTGTTTGAGTGGGTAACAGACAGCCTGGGAGCCCAGGGTACAGTGTGTGCCGGTGGTCGATACGATGGTTTGGTAGAGCAACTCGGGGGCAAAGCAACGCCTGCAGTTGGTTTTGCTATGGGCATTGAACGTTTGGTACTGTTGCTAACCACATTAACCGAAGAAGGTCAGGACTCGAGCTTCGCAGATGTTTACGTAACAGCAATGGGCGAAGAGGCACAGTCATACGCTATTGAGGTAGCAGAACATCTTCGAAATACGCTTCCTAATACACGCATAATGATGCACTGTGGCGGCGGCAACTTTAAAAAACAACTAAAGCGTGCAGATAAAACAGGTGCACGTTTAGCGCTGCTTTTAGGTAATGACGAAATGCAGTCTCGCGAAGTAGGTGTTAAACCACTACGCGATGGTCAAGAACAAGTTACAGTCAGCTTCGATACCTTATCTGATAAGGTTGCAGAGATGCTGAGCGCAAAATAAAAAGAGGACATCATGGAACAGTTCGCAACAGAAGAACAACAAGTAGAAGCGATTAAACGTTTTTGGAAAGAGCACGGTACTGCAATTATTGTGGGTGCAGCGCTTGGTCTAGGTGGCCTTTGGGGCTGGAGAGCGTATTCAGAAGCGCAAATTGAAACTAAAGAAGCGGCATCGGTTGCCTATCAAAATGCCGTAGAAACATTCGGTACAGAAGGCAGCGACGCAAAAGTTAAAGCTTTTATCGAAGATAATAAAGACAGTGGTTATGCGAGCATTGCCAGCCTTCTTGCTGCTAAGCAAGCGGTAGATGCTGGTGATTTAGACGCTGCTGCTTCTCACCTAAATAGCGTAGTAACCTTTGCCGAAAATGATGAATTGAAAGTACTTGCCTCACTTCGTTTGTCGCGTGTGCAAATTGAAATGAACCAGCTGGACGCGGCGTTGTCTACGCTTAGCAATGTAACAAATGACGCATTTTCAGCAGAAGTTTCTGAATTAAAAGGCGATGTGTATCAAAAACAAGGCAAGTTTGATGATGCTCGCTTAGCTTATTCAAATGCGTTAGAAAAAAATGCCAACAATCCGCTTTTACAAATGAAGTTAGATAACCTATCGGTATCTGCTGCGCAATAAGCGAAAGCCTTGGGGCTGGTATAAATAATAAAGAGGTACGCAATTTGTTTCACAACACGTGTGGCCGTAAAGGTCGATTTGCTCGCACGATAGGTATGGCACTCGCGGTGTCTATCACAATGTCTGGCTGCTCAACTATTTCAGACTGGTTTGCAGATGACGAAGAATTAGAAATTCGTCGTTTAAAGCCTATTGAGGCTAAATTCACACCTAAATTAGTGTGGGATCGCGATATTGGTGATGGCGTTAATCATTACTTCTCTCGTCTTCGTCCTGTTTATGCCTATGACAAGCTTTATGCTGCCGATCGCCATGGCGCCGTTGTCGCGATGGACCCTGAGTCGGGTAAAGTGTTGTGGGAGAAAGATTTCGCACAGTTTCGCTCTGAGGGCATGCTAAGCTCAGTCACTAATTTGTGGCGTAGCGGTGAGACTGCTCGTATTGGTGGTATCGCCGTAGCAGACAGACATGTATTCATTGGTACAGAAAACGGCTATGTAGCTGCAATGGATGCAGAAACTGGAGAGTTGGTTTGGGATGCGTCTGTTCCCGGTGAGATTTTAGCGGCTCCGGCAGCTGATGAAGGTATCTTAGTGGTTAACACGGGTGCTGGTAGCTTATTTGGTTTCAATACCCGCACTGGTGAACAGTTGTGGAGACACGAAGGTGATACTCCTCCGCTAACATTACGTGGTATTTCTGGCCCAATCGCATCTAACGGTGGTGCTATCATCGGCACTCCTACAGGTAAAATTCAGGTTAATCTTATCGAAACAGGCGTACTTGCGTGGGAAACGGTAATTGCAACGCCTTCTGGTGCAACAGAGTTAGAGCGTATTGTTGATATCGACACAACGCCTGTTTTATTTGGCGGCACGGTTTATACGGTTTCTTACAACGGAACATTAGCTGCTGTAGAGTTACGTTCAGGTCGTGTAATTTGGAAACGTGAATATGCATCGTTTCGCAATTTGAATATCGACGGCAATAAAATTTTTGTTGTAGACAACAACTCTAACGTTTATGCCCTTGATAGACGAAACGGCGTAGAGCTTTGGTCTCAAGGTTCACTTAAGCATCGCTCATTAACGGCTGCTACTCCAGTAGGCGACCATGTGGTTGTTGGTGACAACTGGGGCTTTCTACACTGGATTGAACAAGAAACAGGTGAAGTTGTTGCACGCCTAGATGTTGGCGGCGATGACGAAGATGATTCAATCTATGCTGCGCCGTTGAAGGTTGATGATAAGATTATAGCGGTAACACGTAATGGCGTAATAGCGTCGGTGCAAGTTCCAAAGTAACAGGGACGTTTCGCTAATATTTAAACAGAAAAGGTGCTTAAAGCGCCTTTTTTTATACCCCGCGGTTTTTTCGAGCCTAAACTTGGCAATTATCAATGGGTAGACGGTTTCTCTTCGTGTTATTGAACGCCATTGGTATTAGGTAATGAACAAGGTATAATGCGCCCATTCTCAAAAGCCTCATAGTAATTCACCTCTCGTTAGAGAATACAGCTCCCGAACGTTAGTTGTAATAAATGGTGTATGCGGCTTGTGCTTTTTTAGCTTTCATGACCCCTAGGATCTGATAAATGTTACCCGTTGTTGCTTTGGTTGGCCGCCCTAATGTTGGTAAGTCAACCTTGTTTAATCGCCTTACAAATACCCGTGATGCACTAGTTGCTGACTATCCGGGGCTAACTCGCGACCGTAAATACGGCCAAGCGAAATTTGAAAAGCGCCAGTTCATAGTAGTGGATACCGGCGGTATTACGGGCGATGAAGAGGGCATTGATGCTGAAATGGCACAACAGTCTTTGTTAGCTATAGAAGAGGCTGATGTCGTATTGTTTTTGGTTGACGCTAGAGCAGGTATGTTGCCAGCCGACCAAGGTATTGCTGATCATCTTCGACGCATAAACAAAAAAGTGTTTGTTGTGGCGAACAAGGTAGATGGAATTGACGGCGATAGCGAAAGTGCGGAATTTTATTCCTTAGGCTTAGGTGATATTAAGCAAATTGCTGCGGCGCACGGTCGTGGTGTTAGCCAATTGCTGCAGGACGCCTTAAAGCCACTTGAATCTGATTTCCCGGACATGGAAATTGTCGATGAGGAGCCTGAAGAAGAAGAGGATGCTGAAACGCAGCGTCAACGCCTTCAAGAGTTACCTATCAAACTTGCTATCGTAGGTAAGCCCAATGTGGGTAAGTCGACACTGACAAACCGCATTTTAGGTGAAGAGCGCGTGGTGGTATTCGACATGCCAGGCACCACCCGTGACAGCGTGTATATTCCAATGGAAAGGGATGAGCGTGAATATATCCTAATAGATACCGCGGGCGTGAGAAAGCGCAAGAAAATTAGTGAAGCCGTAGAGAAGTTCTCTATTGTTAAAACTCTTCAGGCAATTGAAGAAGCTAACGTAGTGCTATTGGTCATTGATGCCAGAGAAGGTATTACCGACCAAGATCTTAGCTTATTAGGTTTTGTCCTTAATTCAGGACGTTCATTAGTTGTTGCTGTAAACAAATGGGACGGATTAAGTACCGACGTGAAAGACGACATAAAGCGCGAGATGGACCGTCGTTTAGGCTTTATCGACTTCGCACGAATTCATTTTATTTCTGCGCTTCATGGTTCGGGTGTTGGTAATTTATTTGAGTCTGTACAAGAAGCCTATATGAGCGCGACCAAGCGTATTAATACCGCGCTGCTTACACAAATTATGGAAATGGCTCAGGATGACCATCAACCTCCGCTGGTGCGTGGTCGCCGAGTTAAAATGAAGTATGCTCACGCAGGCGGTTACAACCCACCGGTTATTGTTATCCACGGTAATCAAGTGGATGACTTACCAAGCTCTTATAAGCGTTTCTTGATGAACTATTTCAGAAAAGCGCTAGAAATTATGGGCACGCCGATCAAGATAGAATTCAGAGAAGGCAATAACCCGTTTGAAGGTAAAAAGGCTAATTTGACCTTGGCGCAGCAACGCAAGCGCCGTCGTATGATGTCTTATTACAAAGATAAAAAGTAGCCTTGTTAAGTACATCGCTGCGCTCATAAGCGTAGTGATGTACAAGTCCGCTATTAAAAAAAGTAGTAATGTCTCTTTCTTACCACGTTAGCTTTTGCAGCGTTAACATTCCCAAGTCCCTATAGCGTTATCAGCATACTGCATGCATTAAATCAGCCTACCTAAGTTCCAACCTCTTTTGCTGGTTTTGCAAAAGCATCAGCCGTGCCAAATTGTAATCTTTCGGTCATAATTACAACTAAAGTGTAATATTTTCTATCAGAAAATAATTTTTAGCTTTCGTTACATAACCTTAAATTTTGTTAACCCATGCTACATGCGGTATTGCACATATATTAATCTATGGTTTCTTTCTTGCAATCACAGGGAGCCCCTTCGACCGTCGGGGTATTTCTAACCATATGAGCAGGATGAATTTATGAATAAGCGAATTATTGCCGCTGCCATCATCGCAGCGACTACAATGCCAATAAAAGCAGCAATTATTACGCAAGAAGTATCCTTTGGTGAACAAGGAAGTCCTTTCGACGTGGCAGAAGTATCGCCGCTATCGGAAAGTGTGTTTATTGACGCATTTGATCAAACACTGGGTACATTGAACGCTGTAAATATAACGGTCTATGGACAGATCGACAGCGAAGGAAGATCAGTTAATGGAAGCTCTGAAGCAGGTCGCACTGACGTAGATATCTTTCTAGCGTCGAACTGGCAAGTATCCAGTAGTGTAGCTGACACATTCGTATTTGAACAAGCAAATTTCGTTAATCCCCTTGTCTCTGCACAAAGCTCACCAGAGGGGACATTCACAATGATTCCAGGTGAAGATTCTGCCGAATTTGAGTTTGATGTGACAACAGGCGAACGGTCAGGGATGTTAGCAAACGTAGACTTGTCGGCCTTTCTAGCTGGAACACCAATCGAATTCTTGTTTTCAACGGATGCGAGAACGAACTTATTTAATCAAGTTGACGGGGGAACGGGTAGCTTTACAAATGAATTCTCAACGGGTTCTTGGGGTAAAGTATTCGTAGAGTTCGATTACGCCCCGACAGCCACTAGTGTTTCTGAGCCAGCGGCATTTAGCTTATTTGGTGCAGGGCTTTTGTTCTTATTATCAAACAGAAGAAAATTAATCAAAAAATGAGTGTAACGTCTATCGATTATTACAATTTCGACCGTTTATAATCCAGACAAAGGAAGAATGATGTCAGTGGAAAAATTACACTCAGCGAAGCAATCGCTTCAAAAAGACCAGGTTTATAATTGGTTTGATAGGTATAAACCGAGAGAACAGGCGAAAGTTCACATTTTAAGCAGTGACGTGAAACGTAAGTCAATTAATCCTGTAATGCGATTTATTGAAAAATAAAAACAGCAACGGTTCGCTCTTACCTATTGACCAAAGTTTAGCAACTAGTGATACAACTAATCTTTTCTAAGGTATCAATTGGCGTTTTCCAAAAGCAGAGAGCGAACCTTTTTCATCATTTCAGACTCTTGCGGAACTTCTATGTTAACAATCAACTGATTGACAATATTGTCTGAAAAGTCAGGAGGAAAAGTCGTAGACACTTTTACGATTTTATCTTGTAGCTTAAAGACATAGGTTGTCGCGTAAATTGTTGGTGATGTTTCGGATGCCGCGCTCAGCCCCAATCTCCATCCTCTTAATGCGCTGTTAACCTTATAGCGTGAGGCTGGACTGATTTGAGACAAAGTTAACTGCTGTAAATCGGCTGTAGCACTAGCTCTTTGCAGATCACTTTCTAGTTGCTTAGGAAGTAGCTCGTTTTCATCTAAAGAAAGCTGATCTAAAAAAGGGTATACGGTGACATCAACGAGCGCATCTTCAAACTCAGGGTGTACATAGCGAGTAATTGCACCGTTAAACGGGTCTGGGTACAACTGAGTATCTAATTTAGTGAAGTCGCCAATGGCGCTTGGTACCTGTAATCCACCTTTATAGTCGCTGGCTTCTAGCGCGTCGAACAAAAACTGGCTGGTAAATAATCCAGTATGTTTGGCATGTTGAATCCAGCGGGCAATCAACGATTGCGCTTCTTCTTCGGCTAAAGCGGTTTCCGTTTTCACATCTTTGTTCTCAACGGCACTCGCATCAAATGAAGATGAATCAATTTCTATCCCTCGCCATTGTAGTGTGAATTCTGCAAATTGTTTTGCGTGCTGTCGATGCATGCCAGGCGCTGCGCCAACGTTAGCAATCAATAGTTCGTAGTCGTTTCCTTCGCCATAAGGGAACAAATGACTGAATTCTCCTGATTCGCTTAGAAGTTTAATAAAGCTGTCGGGCGAAATAGCATCTTCAAAACACAAGTTAGTGGATTGTGAAGCATTAGCTTCGCTTAATGCTCGCTGGGCTCCACAAGCCCTGAGTAACGTCTCGCTTGGGTAGGTAGAAAAAACAGAGACAGGTTGATTGACCATAGAAGCAAAGGTGAAGTCAGGCACTAATAACAGAACAAAAACGCACAAAGGTGTTAAAATTTTTGGTACAGCGAACCGCAGTGACTTTAGGCTCCAAAATGCACAGGCCCGCTGGTAAATACTGGAAAAGGAAAACGCGTTTACTTGAACGGGCATAATACTAAAGGCTACCTATTGCCGCTGAATGTTTGTCACTGTACTGGTTATTTCACCGTCAGTCACCCGAGATTTTATCTCATCACCTACATTTACTTTATTCACGCTATTAATGGCTGTTTTGTCGGACAAAGTAATGCTGTAACCACGGGCGAGCGTTGAAAGAGGACTTACGGATTGTAAGAGGCTAACTTTACCACCAAGTTCATTTTTTTTGCTTCTAATGAGTGTATTCATGCTTGATAAGAGCTTAGTGCTAGCATAGTTTAATTTGTCTTTTGCACGCGCCACGTTTGCTGATGGCGATTGTTTGTTTAGCCTGTAATCAAGACCTTGTAATCGCTTCTCTGCTTTTGCCAAGTCGTTTTGCATCTTATGCGCTAAACGAAGTTGTAGTCTGTCTAACGTTTGCCACTGCGATTGGATGCGGCTTTGTGGATGCAACGCATTTAGCCGTTGTTTCTTTAAAACAAGCTGTTGTTTACTCGTTTGAAGGTACTGATGTATTGCCCTTGCTAAGCGTTGTCTTTGCTGACTTAGCGTTTGGTAAAGAGCGGCAGAATCCTGACTTAAGATTTCAGCAGCAGCAGATGGGGTAGGGGCGCGAACATCGGCGACGAAGTCACTAATGGTGAAGTCTACCTCATGGCCTACGGCGCTAACTATGGGAAGGGCACTTGCAGCGACTTCTCTTGCCAAGCTTTCATCATTAAAACACCACAAGTCTTCTAATGAACCTCCGCCTCGCGTAAGTAACAGCACATCCACTTCTGCGCGGCGGTTAGCCGTTCTTAACGCATTAATTAATTGTAAAGGTGCGGTTTCACCCTGAACCATAGACGGATAAACAATGATTTCGGTTTGTGGGCTGCGTCGTTTTAATACACTTAATACATCGTGAAGCGCTGCACCGCTTGATGAAGTTATTACGCCAATGCGATTAATGCGTTCAGGTAGCGTACGCTTGTTAGCAGTATCGAACAAGCCTTCATTGTTGAGTTTGAACTTTAAGGCTTCGAACGCTTGCTTAAGCGCACCTTCGCCATCGCTTTCCATGTGTTCGACAACCAGTTGATAGTCGCCGCGTGCTTCGTAAAGGCCAACCGACGCTCGCACTAAAATTTTGTCGCCTTCTTTAGGGCGAATGCGAACATTGCGGTTTGATCCTTTGAACATAGCCGCGCGCACCTGAGCTTTGTTGTCTTTTAAGGTGAAATACCAATGGCCTGATGCTGCCGCCACAAAGTTAGATATTTCAGCCGATAGCCAAATAAGGCCAATTTCGCCCTCCAACACGGTTCTGGCTAAGCGATTTAGCTTGGTAACTGTTAAAATTTGTCGAGACGTAGATGGCGAATTTGTAAACATAAAAAAAATCACTGGGTTTAATACATTTAGAGTTTACCTGAAAACTAAAAAACACTACAATTGCGCCGCAATTAACCCTCAACTGAATAGGTGTTGTTGCATGCTACGTATCATCCAAGAAGCCCTGACGTTCGACGATGTGTTGCTGGTTCCCGGCCACTCGACCGTCCTCCCTCACACAGCCAACTTACAAACACGCCTTACGCGTGGCGTAACGTTAAATATTCCAATGGTGTCTGCTGCCATGGACACGGTTTCTGAAGCCCGTCTGGCTATTGCGCTAGCCCAAGAGGGTGGTATTGGTTTCATTCATAAAAACATGAAGCCCGAAGAGCAAGCCAAACACGTACGTGAAGTTAAGAAATACGAAAGTGGTGTGGTATCTGACCCGGTAACGGTTGAAGAGAATGCGACTATTGGTGAAGTTATCGCGCTTTCTAAGCGTCTTGGTTACTCTGGCTTCCCGGTGACTGACAAAGATAATAACCTAATTGGTATTGTGACAGGCCGCGATCTTCGCTTTGAAAAGCGCTTAAACCTGCCTATTAGCAACGTGATGACCTGTAAGGATGATCTGGTTACCGTAAAAGAAGGTGCAAGCTCTGATGTGGTGTTAGACCTTATGCACGAACACCGCATTGAAAAAATTCTTGTTGTCGACGACGCGTTTAAGCTTACAGGCCTTATTACTGTTAAAGACTTCCAGAAAGCAGAAAACAAGCCTAACGCATGTAAAGACTCGCTTGGTCGCCTACGTGTTGGTGCTGCGGTAAGCGTTGGCCCAGGTACTGACGAACGTATTGCACTACTTGTAGATGCAGGCGTTGACGTTCTACTTATCGATACCTCTCACGGTCACTCACAAGGCGTTATTGACCGTGTTAAGAAAGTACGTGCTGATTATCCCGATGTACAAATTATTGCGGGTAACGTTGCAACGGGCGATGGCGCGAAAGCACTTGCCGAAGCCGGCGTAGATGCTGTTAAAGTGGGTATTGGCCCTGGTTCAATTTGTACTACTCGTATCGTAACCGGATGCGGTGTGCCTCAAATTACTGCGGTATCAGATGCAGTAGAAGCGCTGAAAGATACTGACATTCCAGTTATCGCTGACGGCGGTATTCGTTTTTCGGGTGACATTGCTAAGGCGTTGGCTGCTGGCGCAAGCTGCGTAATGGTTGGCAGCATGCTAGCAGGTACTGAAGAAGCGCCAGGGGAAGTAGAACTTTTCCAAGGCCGTTATTACAAGTCATATCGCGGTATGGGTTCACTAGGCGCTATGGATCAAAGCCACGGTTCGTCAGACCGTTACTTCCAAGATTCTGATAACGCTGAGAAATTGGTACCAGAAGGTATTGAAGGCCGCGTAGCGTACAAAGGTCCAATTGCTAATATTATCCATCAGCAAATGGGCGGCTTGCGCTCAGCCATGGGCTTAACGGGCTGCGCAACGATTGAAGAGCTCAATACCAAGGCACAATTTGTGCGCGTAACTTCAGCCGGAATGGGCGAGAGCCATGTTCACGATGTAAGCATTACCAAAGAAGCGCCAAACTACCGTTTAGGTTAAGGCGACCGACGACTGCGAGGCTGGTACTACACCAGCCTTTGTTCTTTTATTTAACGGGTAAAAATAAAACATGACCACAAATATCCACGACCAACGCATACTTATTTTGGATTTTGGCTCGCAATACACGCAGTTGATAGCACGTCGTGTTCGCGAAATAGGCGTTTACTGTGAGCTTTGGGCTTGGGATGTGACCGAAGAGCAAATCCGCGAATTTAATCCACAAGGGATTATTCTGTCAGGTGGCCCAGAGTCAGTAACCGAAGAAGGCTCGCCACGCGCGCCCGAGTACGTATTTGAAGCCGGCGTGCCAGTACTAGGCGTATGCTATGGCATGCAAACCATGGCACAACAGCTAGGTGGTGGCGTACTGGGTTCAGACAAGCGTGAATTTGGTTATGCGCAAGTAGAAGTGATTAAGCCAAGCCCGCTGCTAGATAAAATTGAAGATGCCATAGGCGATAACGGCGCGGCGCTACTTGATGTATGGATGAGCCACGGCGATAAAGTGGCAGCTATTCCCGAAGGTTTTGAAACCATCGCACAAACCGCTTCATGCCCACATGCTGCAATGTATAACGCAGAGAAGCAATTCTATGGCGTGCAGTTCCACCCTGAAGTGACGCATACTCGCCAAGGCATGCGTCTATTAACTCACTTTGTGATGGACATCTGTAAGTGTGAAAAGCTCTGGACAGCTGGCGCAATTATTGACGATGCCATTGAGCGTATAAAAGAGAAAGTGGGCGATGAAGAAGTTATTCTTGGCCTTTCAGGTGGGGTGGATTCTTCAGTAACAGCCATGCTGCTTCACCGCGCGATTGGTGACAAACTTACCTGTGTGTTTGTAGACAATGGCCTGCTTCGTTTAAATGAAGCTGATCAGGTTATGGAAATGTTTGGTGACCACTTTGGCCTAAACATCATCCGTGTAGACGCTGAAGAGCGTTTCCTTGATCGCTTAAAAGGTATAGAAGACCCTGAGCTGAAACGTAAAGCTATTGGTAATGAGTTTGTTCGTGTATTTGACGAAGAAGCGGGCAAGCGCGAAAACGCGAAGTGGTTAGCGCAAGGCACCATTTACCCAGACGTTATCGAGTCTGCAGGTTCTGCAACCGGTAAAGCGCACGTAATCAAATCGCACCACAACGTGGGCGGCCTTCCAGAAGATATGGAGCTAGGCCTTGTTGAGCCACTGCGTGAACTCTTTAAAGACGAAGTACGCAAAATTGGCCTTGAGCTAGGTTTACCGTACGACATGCTTTACCGTCACCCGTTCCCTGGTCCGGGTCTAGGTGTTCGTGTACTTGGTGAAATTAAGAAAGAATATTGCGACTTACTGCGTCGCGCTGACGCTATCTTCATTGAAGAGCTATATGCAGCTGATCTATACCAAAAAGTAAGCCAAGCGTTTACCGTATTCCTTCCAGTGCGCTCAGTAGGCGTAATGGGTGATGCGCGTAAATACGACTGGGTGGTAAGCCTTCGCGCAGTAGAGACTATCGACTTTATGACGGCTCACTGGGCTCACTTACCCTACGACTTTCTAGGTAAAGTGTCGAATCGCATTATCAATGAAATCGATGGCATTAGCCGTGTGGTTTACGACATTTCTGGTAAGCCACCTGCTACAATTGAGTGGGAATAAACGGGTGTAAATTTACCGAAATGAAAAGAGAGCCTTCGGGCTCTTTTTTTGTATCTACTTAAAAAAGAGCAAGTTAATAAGCCTGTTACTATAAGGGTGTATATTTTCGCATATATTGGTATGTTGATTCATACCAAATTTGTAACCATACCGTCATAAAAATATCATTTAATGGCGACGTCCTTCTTTATATTTATACTAAAGGTTAAGCCGTGTTCAATTACACAAGCATCAGCCGTTTGGTGATGACGCCTGTTCTCGCCAGCTTTTTAATTCTTGTACTATTAAACGGTGCCTCAATTCTAAAGTCTTTCTCGTTACTTAATTCATTCGATGAGTTAGAAAACACCCTTGTTCAGTCAGAACGAGACGTCAATACCACGCTAAGTACTTTCAAAACTCAAGTGCAAGAGTGGAAGAACGTATTGTTGCGTGGCCACAAAAAAGACGACCGAGAAAAATACTGGGAGCGATTCAAGCAGAGAGAGGCCGACATCACTCGCCAGTTTGACCTGATGCTATCAAGTAGTGTGATAAGTGAAAGCGTGAAGTCAGATATCAGGCAATTTCAAAAAGCCCATGCAGTCATGGCCGAGAAATACCGTGAAGGATACGACGCATTTATTAACTCTGGGTTTGATCCAAAGGTTGGAGATAGCTTTGTTCGAGGTATTGATAGAGAGCCTGCTAAGCTCCTCTCAGGTATCGCGGCGGAAATTGCAGCCGATTCAGCGAATGCGATTGCTGAACTTAAAGCCAATACGCGCACTATGCTCTGGATAATTCTACTGGCAGCAATTGCGCTTTCTGTGCTTTCTGTTGCTTATGTGATTGCTCGTTTGCGCTCTCAGGTTATTAAACCAACAAAGCAGGTTGCGGCGTGTATATCCAACTTGGCTCATAGCCGTTACGACTACGCGTTAACGTATTCCAGCGATCATGAATTGGGCATGCTGGCAGAATCTGCCAGGGCATTACAAAACAAATTAAAAGATTCGGTTGCGCAGCTTCAACAAGCGGAGACCGAAATGGAGAAGGCGTTTGGCACCCTCGGTAACGTCAGTCAATCCATTATGGAAGGCGCCAATGGACAACGGGATGCGTCGCGCTCGCTTGATAGCAGTACGGATAAACTTAAAGAGATTGTGCAAAATTTAGTGGCAATCACCGACCAAGTCGCTGTGGCGACAAATAACTCAGAAAAGAACGTGGCAAGTTGTTATGCTACGTTTGAAAGCGCCAATGCAGGCTTTAAGCAGCTAGCAAAAACGGTAACCGAATCAAGTAATATCGTGTCAGAATTGCAAAGCCGCAGTACCAATATTCTAAAAGTGGTAAATGTTATTAATGAAATTGCCGATCAGACTAACCTACTGGCTCTAAACGCTGCAATTGAAGCTGCTAGGGCAGGTGAGCATGGCCGTGGTTTTGCTGTGGTAGCCGACGAGGTTCGAGCACTTGCAGCTAAAACACAGCAGTCGACCAAGGAAATTAACGACATTTTAAGTAGTTTTGAAGCTGAAGCAAAAGGCGCCGTTGCGGCGATGTCGTCAGGCAAGCAGCTGTCAGACACAAACGCAGCAGAAGCAGCGACAGCGCTTGAAACACTCAATAACGTGGTGAGGGATATTCAAGAAACGGCCAGCGTAGTTGTGGCGCTTAACGAAGCCGCAGATGAGCAAGAGGCTGTACTTCAGCAGGTGGAAACAATTATCAGTAATGTGGTCACATCATCTGAAAAATATCATCAACTTGCTCAGCGTGATGACATGTCACGCTCAATGAAAAGTATGTCAGAAAATGTTGAAAAGGTGGTGAACAGTTTGACTCGGTAACTGTGCTTTGTCAGTATAAACACGTTAAAAGGGAGTGTTTGAACAATGTTCACGCTCCTTTTCTTTTATCTGTTATAGATGCGCGCGCCCTAAACTAGTATTGATAATAATGACAACACCACTCGTATTTCATCCTATTTATAGCCAGTTAGATCTTCCTGAGCGACACCGATTTCCCATCGAGAAGTACGTAGGTATTCGCGATGAATTGTTAAATCGTGGTGTGGAAGCATCGCGTTTTGTTACTCCATCACCGGTTGATCTTTCTTTTCTCACTGCCTATTACGATCCGGACTATGTTGATGCACTAAGTACTGGCGCATTAGATAAGAAAGCCATGCGCCGCATAGGCTTTCCCTGGTCGCAGCAGCTGATTGAGCGTACCCGTACTGCCGTTGCTGGGACCTGTTTAACAGCCAAGCTAGCGCTAGAGCATGGAAAAGCATTGAATTTAACGGGCGGGTATCATCACGCGTTTGCTGATTTTGGGTCAGGTTTTTGCTTGTTCAACGATTTATATTTGGCAGCGAAAACTATGCAGCAAACCCCGTCCGTTGAAAATGTGCTTATTGTCGATCTAGACGTGCATCAAGGCGATGGCACAGCAAAACTTGCCGAAAACGACCGTGATATTTTTACCTTATCTATTCATGGTGAAAAGAACTTCCCTCACAGAAAGCAGCGTTCCGATATTGATATAGGACTCGATAAGGGCACCGCAGACGATGAGTATCTAACTACGCTAGAACAAGCGCTAACGATGGTAATGAGACAATTTCAGCCCGATGCCATCATCTATGACGCAGGCGTTGATGTGCATGTAAACGACGACCTTGGCCATTTGCATATTTCTACGCAAGGCGTGTACGAAAGAGATACGCAAGTCTTTGCGTTAGCCGAGCGTTTGGGCGTTCCGATTGCTGCGGTAATTGGTGGAGGCTACCAAAGAGATATTGCAGCGCTGGTAGAGGTGCATATTCAGCTTTATCGCGCGGCAGGCGTGATTGATTAGCAAACAGTGATGCCTAAAATGAAAAGAGCACGCCATACAAAAGCGGTTTGGCGTGCCCATCCTGTGTCTACGTGGTTATTTATTACAAAAAGTGCAGCTGAAAACCGATACCAATACGTTCTTGTGAGCGGTTATAGTCGATAAGCGAATCGCCATAGCCATTGAAGTATTGAAGCAAGACTTCATAGCGGTCAGAGATAGGGTAGGTGAAGTCTAGCTGGATGCTGCCTCGGTTCTCATCTACGTCGAGGTTGTTTCGTAAAAGCGCCAGTACTTTAAACGCGCCAATTTTCCTTCCATAACCAAGTTCCATTCTACCGTAATAGTCTTGTATATCAGGGTTATCGTCGCCGGTAGGATCAAGCGGGTCTGTTTTCTCGTCTTCAGGAATACGGTACCACGTCTTTAGGTAGTAGATATCGTCATCGTCGCTAAAGACAATAGAGGCAAATATACGGTTCCAGCTTCGAGAGCGCAGCCCGCTTTGACCGTTAGACATATGATTGAAACCAACTTGAAAGGTATTAAATTTGTAGCCAAGAACGGAATAATCGGCTGTTTCTTGCCAAAAGACTTCTGGTTCGTAATTGGTCTCGCGAAACGGCTTCGACGCTTCGCTGTTATAAAGCTGCCAGAAAGAGGTTAGCGTAAAGCCAAAGTAAACACCGTCGAATCCTGTATCTTCCAAATAAAGCGGCAGCTTAGCGCTTACCTGAAATTTTGCTTCTTTATTGTCTATGTTCTCGTTTGTGAGTTCTTCACTGGCCACAGAGCTTGGGTTGGAAACGTAAGTGATTGGAAGTAGATAGTTTTGTCTATGCTGAGTGATAGCAAACACATTATCCAGTGCTTCTTTATCGCCTTCTAATCGGTTATCCAGTGCACTTTCCGTGATGGTGTCACGCTTGATGATATCGATAACTTCAATACCGCTTTCATCCTGTGACGATTGATTTTCTTCATTTTCAACAGTGCGCTCTTGTTCACTATTTTCTAAAGATGACGCTTGTTCGCTTACCACTTCTCGTGATTGTTGAGCGCACACAGGCGTACAAGCAGCAAATGCTGCCAATAATACAAAAGGCTTTAACACAGACACCTTTAATTCTCCGTAACGTGGGGTTGTTGTTATGCTTAACTGAAGTCCAGTGCTTGGCCTTCGGAAGATGCAAATACTTGTAGATTAGACTCTGCCACTGTGACGTATACATTACAATGATTTACAACATCATCTATATCGTCATCAGTCCGTTCTGGATCATGACTATATAAAGCTAATTTTTTTGCGTTACATGCCATTGCTAGTTTCACCGCTTCTTCCGCGACCGAATGACCCCATCCGTTCTTCGCTGGCATGTCAGACAACATATACTGTGCATCGTGTATTAGCAGATCGGCATTTTGTGCAAATTTTGCGAAATCGATAAAGTCTGTTTCTTTTTTGTAGGGGGGGTAAAGCTCATTATCTGTTATGTAAGCCACCTTTGCGTCATCGGCTTCAATACAATAGGCACTGCCACGACCGGGGTGGTTCATGGCTAAGCGAGTTATGGTTGCGCTTCCAACTGAAAATCGGCTTGTAGACTTGGGAATATCGACAATAGAAATGTTAGCTTTCAGCGCACTTCGGGGGACTGGAAATAACGACCCTTCCATTTGTTTTAAAATTTGATCAGGTTCATCAAGGAGGGTTTGACCCGGGTATATGTTGATTTCGCGTGAAGCCTGATAGATAGGCGCAAAAAAAGGGAAGCCTTGAATATGATCCCAATGGTTGTGGCTCAACAGCAGATTAATGGGGGTATCTTTTTGAATAAGGCGCTCGCCAAGCACGCGAATCCCTGTGCCAGAGTCGAGGATGATATCGGTACCATCCTCAAGCTCAATGTGAACGCATGCAGTATTGCCACCATAGCGGACGTAAGCTGCTCCCGGGGTAGGGATTGACCCTCTTACGCCATAAAATGTTAACCGCATACGCCCTCTTTTCTATTCTAATCGGCGAGATCAGGCGCTAGAGTGCGGCTACAAAGTCCTTTGCTGCGCTAATATCTAACAACTGCTTTTCACCAGTACGTCTATTCTTATACTCAACCTGTTGATTATCTAGGTTTCTTTCACCAATAACAATGCTGTGAGGTATGCCAATTAATTCCATATCATTGAACATGACACCCGGACGCTCTTTTCTGTCGTCAAACAACACTTCTACGCCAAGGGCAACAAGCTCTTCATAAAGCGCTTCCGCTGCTTCTTTAATACGATGAGACTTATGCATATTCATTGGTATTAATGCAATTTTAAACGGTGCAATAGGATCTGGCCACTTTATGCCAAATTTATCGTGGTTTTGCTCGATAGCTGCCGCAACAATTCGAGATACGCCTATACCGTAACAACCCATAGTTAAGGTTTGGTGCTTACCTGATTCGCTTAGTACGCCGCAGTTCATGGCCTCTGAATACTTGCTGCCAAGCTGGAAGATATGACCCACTTCGATGCCGCGTTTAATATCTAGCGTGCCTTTCCCATCAGGAGATGCATCGCCTGCTACAACGTTGCGAATATCAACGCCAGTAACATCTTCAGACCAGTTTACGTTAATATTTATCTTACCGCCTGCGCCTGCGCCCGTAGTGAAGTCAGCAAGGGCAGCTGCACTGGCGTCAATAAAAGCGGGTACAGGCAGGTTGGTTGCATCAGCAAAAAATGGTGATACGCCAAGAATATCTTTTGCTTGTTCAAATGATGCTTCAACAAGCGGGCTTGCAACGCCGTCTAACTTCTCTGCTTTTACATCATTAAGCTCATGATCAGCACGAAGTACAAGGGCTACCCATTTATCAGAAACTACTTCTTCGCCTTTACTGTCTACATCATTAGCGGCTTTCACTACTACGACTTTAACCGCGTTTGTCACTTCGGCTTCTACGCTTTTTAAGATGGCATTGAAATCTTTGCCTTTGGCATCTTTAGTCTCAACTGCAGCGCCCGATGCGACAGCTTTTTCAGGCGCAACAGCTTCAGCCATTTCAACATTGGCTGCGTAATCACTATCGCTTGAGAAAGCGATATCGTCTTCACCTGATGCGGCAAGTACGTGGAATTCGTGAGAGTGATTACCACCAATAGATCCAGAGTCGGCAATGACTGCTCTGAAGTCTAAGCCCATACGCGAGAATATATTGCAGTAAGCGTCGTACATTTTTTGATACGTTTCTTCTAAACAGCTGTCTTCTAAGTGGAAGCTGTACGCATCTTTCATGGTAAATTCACGACCACGCATAATGCCGAAACGGGGGCGCACTTCGTCGCGGAATTTAGTCTGAATTTGGTATAGATTGAGTGGAAGCTGCTTGTAGCTGCTAATTTCATTACGCACAAGCGCGGTAATAACTTCTTCGTGTGTTGGGCCTAATACGAAATCACGCTGGTGGCGGTCTTTAATGCGAAGTAACTCTGGGCCGTATTCCTCCCATCGTCCAGATTCTTCCCACAGATCTGCGGGCTGAACAACGGGCATTAGCACTTCAATCGCGCCTGCTTTGTTCATTTCTTCACGAACAATATTGGCTACTTTATTAAGTACACGAAGACCAGATGGCAACCATGTGTATAGACCCGAGGCAAGCTTTCTGATCATACCAGCTCTTAGCATAAGCTGGTGGCTGATAACCTCTGCATCTGCAGGTGTTTCTTTCTGCGTGGCAAGCAAATATTGACTAGTGCGCATGTAAAGCAGGTATCCTGTTATAAATGTATTTATGACGGTTAGTGTGATGCTCTTTCGCAAACGGCAATTCGCAAAACAAAACATTGCGAAATGCTTGAACCGAGATAAGGTGTCACACGTTTGGGCGTATTCTAATTAACTGTGAGCTATTTCGCCACAGACTGTTAACACTAATAGTGTAATTATCCTAAATGAACCAGTTCGGTCACCTTAACGGCGGCATCTCTTATTTCAAACCCCACATCAATATCATATAGCGTCACGCGGTAGGTTTTCTCATCATTTTCAATATGCTGTTTATAGGCTGGGCGAGGGTCTTGGGACAGTACCGCAGTCACCAAGGCAGAAAAACCACGGTGCTTTTTCTCTATTTCAGCAAGTGTGGGCTGGATTGTATCGGCGAATGAAACGTCGCGATTGGGTATGGGGTTAATGTCATCAAGATTATCGCTGGCGCTAGGAACACTATCAGCGTACGCGATATAGGGCTTGATATCGACAAGTGGTGTGCCGTCGACTAAATCTACCCCTTCAACCACTAACTGTGTCTGCCCATTACTGCTAACCACACCTTTGTTTTTCACCACAGACATGCCAATCCCATTAGGTCGGTGGGTACTGCGACTTGCCAGTACGCCCATAGTTGCATTACCACCTAGACGAGGGGCTTTCACCGTATTTTTCCAACCGCGTTCAATGTTTTGGTGAAAAATAAAAAGCAGCCACAGGTGACTGTAATTCTCTATCCCTTTGAGCATATTGATATCGTTAAAGCCTTCTTTGAAGGTGATAACACCTTGGGCGTTAGCCAAGTTGGGCTGTCTTGGAATAGCAAACTTTTGCTTGAAAGGCGTAGCGACGGTCGCTATCGCCTCGAGAGAAAATGAATTGTGGGTATTCACGTTTTAGCCTTAACGAAGTCGAAAATGTGTAACGTTGTCATATTACTCACATAATTTGCAGGTAAAGTAACGTTTCAAGTGAAAGCTTGAGCCAAATAAACATCCTGCTTGTTATAAGGAGCTGCTTATTTGGGTTCCCTGGAGTAATCCAATACTTTGGGCCTGCTCGCATCACGAGCTTATTCTCTTTTTAGTGCGTGTTTTTTACATTGCACAAAAAAGGTAAGCTTCACGTGTTTTATCGAGCGGGCTTATCTTTTTTAAGCGTGTCTAACACACCCTCAAAGTAAGGGCACCCAAGCGTCCGTGCTTTTTCAATGTTATGGCTGAATATCTTTTCGGCATCCTCTTCTTTTTTCATGTAGCGTGTGATATCAGCTTCACGAATCAAATGGAAAAGCGGGTAGGGTGAACGATTGGTATAGTTTTCAGCATCGTCTACGTCGCTACCGTCGAATACATAATTGGGGTGGAAGCTGGCAAGTTGGTAAGTGCCGCTGTATCCCCAGTCGTGCAGCATATTATCGCTGATAGCCAAAACATCGAGATATTCGTTGAAATCAGCAAGGGTTGAATGTGTGAGTGCAATTAGTGTTGTAGCGGTGGTTTCGTTCTCTTCTAAATGCCGCAACTCATCGTATAGCGATTGAACGACATTTCCAGCATCGCCCTCAATTACCACGCACCGAATTTGGTGAGGTGTTCTTACATAGCGTGCAAAGGGACAAAAGTTGTGCTTTATCACAATGTCGTCAACCCATTTAAGCGTTGCATCAATTACGTGCTGTTCCCATAAAGGAGATGTTGGTTCTGCCATAAAAGGTGTAGGTCAGTTTGAGTCTGTGTTCAACGTGAGCGAAGTATAAAATAAAAAGGCAGAAATTTGATTTCTGCCTAACATTTTGGTTGAACTATTTGTGCTTTAAGAATGATATTTTACGTAAGCTTCCAGCGTATTCTCTATCAAACTGGCTACTGTCATCGGCCCAACACCGCCTGGAACGGGGGTTATCCAGCCTGCGCGCTCTTTCGCTTTTTCGAAATCAACATCGCCAACAAGTGAACCATCATTAACGCGATTAATACCTACATCAATGACAATCGCGCCCTGTTTTACCCAGTCACCAGGAATAAAGTTCGGTTTACCTACAGCGACTACCAGTAGGTCTGCACGTTGAACGTGACTTTTAAGGTCTTGAGTAAACTTGTGACAGGTAGTAACGGTGCAGCCTGCTAAAAGCAGTTCTAGGCTCATAGGGCGCCCCACAATATTCGACGCACCTACAATGACCGCGTCCAAGCCTTTTACAGGGCGCTTGGTTGACTCTATCATGGTCATGATGCCTTTTGGCGTGCAGGGACGTAGTGCAGGAATACGCTGTGCAAGGCGGCCAATATTGTATGGATGAAATCCGTCGACATCTTTATGAGGGTGAATACGTTCAAGTACCTTTTCTGCATTTAACCCTGCAGGTAAAGGAAGCTGTACCAGAATTCCGTCTATCTCTTTATCTTCGTTTAGCTCGTCCACTAAATTTAGCAAGGTCTCTTCTGTGGTATCAGAAGGAAGGTCGAAAGAGCGAGAAACGAACCCCACTTCTTCGCACGCTTTACGTTTATTGGAAACATAAACTTGAGAAGCTGCATCACTGCCAACAAGGACAACGGCTAGGCCTGGTTGTCTTTTACCTGCTTGCGTAAGCGATTCAACATAGGAGGTTACGTGTTGGCGAACTTGTTTGGCAATTAGTTTGCCGTCAATAAGATGGGCGGTCATAGTCTTGTACGATTCTTATATGGTTGGGTGGTCAACAAGTGCCCTATATTGTTTCATAAAATAGGACTAATACTCTAGTAGTTATTGCTCTGCAATTATTCGCCACAAATGTTCAACGTAAACATCCGTTAATGGAAAGCCTGATGCTTACCCTTAAAAGAAGCGCAAACCTAGGCTAAAAATAGGTAAATACAAGGGTAATTGTTCAAAAAAACGTGAGAATGGATGCTTTGTGAGCGGTTGATGATTTTATTTAAAAAAGTGTTTGACGAGGTGGGGGGATGTCAGTAATATTCGCACCCCGTAACGGCACAGAGGCTAACGCTTCAAGGTCGGTACGACAGTCGGTGAGTGGCGCAGCTTGGTAGCGCACTTGTTTTGGGTACAAGGGGTCGCAGGTTCAAATCCTGTCTCACCGACCACTTTTTGCAGCGAAGATTCGCCAAGCGCCCGTAGCTCAGCTGGATAGAGCAACGGCCTTCTAAGCCGTGGGTCGCAGGTTCGAATCCTGCCGGGCGCGCCATGCGAGTCAGGTAGGTCCTGATAGCAAGGCTGAATTTTCGTATTTACACTGCTAAAATAAAGCGTGTAAATTGCAAACACACCCTATGGTGGGCGTAGCTCAGTTGGTAGAGCCCCGGATTGTGATTCCGGTTGTCGTGGGTTCAAGTCCCATCGTCCACCCCACTTTTTTGCGGAAGTGGTGGAATTGGTAGACACGCTGGATTTAGGTTCCAGTGCTTCACGGCGTGAGAGTTCAAGTCTCTCCTTCCGCACCATATTTTCAAGCTTTATCAAAAGCTTAATGTAAGCATTCTAGTCGGTGAGTGGCGCAGCTTGGTAGCGCACTTGTTTTGGGTACAAGGGGTCGCAGGTTCAAATCCTGTCTCACCGACCATTTATGCTTTCTTCGATTCAGTAAATACTTCTAGCCAAGAGTGATAAATCATCTATGGGCTAGGGTATGAGTCGACATTAACTACCGAGTAGCTATGTAAGATCCTGACAGCTCGGTAGGCGCTTATGTGTTTCTCAATTTACACATAAGTCTGAACAGGATTACTGTGGTGGGCGTAGCTCAGTTGGTAGAGCCCCGGATTGTGATTCCGGTTGTCGTGGGTTCAAGTCCCATCGTCCACCCCACTTTTTCGCGGAAGTGGTGGAATTGGTAGACACGCTGGATTTAGGTTCCAGTGCTTCACGGCGTGAGAGTTCAAGTCTCTCCTTCCGCACCATATTTAAAGCTCTCGCAGGGCTTTTCAAAAAGATATATCTGTCGGTGAGTGGCGCAGCTTGGTAGCGCACTTGTTTTGGGTACAAGGGGTCGCAGGTTCAAATCCTGTCTCACCGACCATTATCTTTCTCTCCTCTTTATTCATTGCTCAATAAATTCGCATAAATTCCGTCTTTTTCGCTATTTAGGCTATTAGTTTCGCTATTTGGTCAAAATGCGTTCAAATGGTTGTTACAAACTTGTGTTTGCCTCTCGACTCTTGTGGTATGCGGCTGTATACTACCGCGTCTTTTTTTAACCAGTACGTTTGTTTCAGGTTGGCTTTTTGACACAACTTCGTGTCCTAACTTTGATTTTATAAACGTCGAATAACGACCTCTACCCCGGAGTGATATGCAATCAATGCATGACGGGAGAGGGGATTGAGAACAAAACGCCTATAGAGGCGTATAGTTGAGGTAACATAATGCAAGTTTCAGTCGAGACGACCCAGGGTTTAGAACGCCGTCTTACTATCACCGTTCCATCTGACACGGTTGATTCAGCAGTTAAGTCACGCCTACAGCAGTTGGCAAAAACACAACGCATCAACGGCTTCCGTCCAGGTAAAGTTCCTGTAAGCGTAATCAAAAAGCGTTTCGGCCAAGCTGTTCGCCAAGAAGTTGCTGGCGATGTTATGCAGCAAAACTTCTACCAAGCTGTGATTCAAGAAAAAATTCAGCCTGCTGGTATGCCGAAGTTTGAACTGACTAAAGACGAAGACGGTCAGGACCTAGAATTCACAGCATCTTTCGAAGTTTACCCAGAAGTAGAAGTGAAAGGTGTTAGCGATATCGAAATCGAAAAGCCAGTAGTAGAAATTACTGACGAAGATTTAGATAACATGATGGAAACACTTCAGAAGCAGCACGCAACTTGGAAAGAAGTTAAGCGTAAAGCGAAGAAAGACGACAAAGTTATCATCGACTTCGTTGGTTCTATCGACGGTGAAGAGTTTGAAGGTGGTAAAGCAGAAGACTTCGCTCTTGAGCTAGGTAAAGAGCGCATGATCCCAGGTTTCGAAAAGCCACTTGTTGGCGCGAAAGCGGGTGAAGAAGTGACTATCGAAGTAACTTTCCCTGAAGACTACCACGCAGAAAACCTAAAAGGTAAAGATGCAGTTTTCCAAACTACCGTTAAGAAAGTAGAAGGCCTAAACCTTCCAAAAGTTGACGAAGAGTTTGCTAAACTATTCGGTGTTGAAGAAGGCGGAGTTGACGCGCTTAAAGCAGAAGTTCGTAAGAACATGCAGCGTGAACTAAATCAAACGCTAAAAGCGCAAGTTAAAGAAGACGTTATTGCTAAGCTAGTTGAAGCTAACGAGATTGATATTCCTCAAGCGCTAATCGATCAAGAAGTGAACGCACTTCGCGAGCAAGCTAAACAACGTTTCAGCCAACAAGGCGGTGGTCAGAACCTTCCAGACCTACCTGCTGAATTGTTTACTGACAACGCTAAACGTCGTGTATCTATTGGTCTTCTTCTAGGTGAAGTGATCAAGCAGAACGAACTTAAAGCAGACGAAGCTAAAGTTAACGAGATGATCGAAACTGCTGCTTCAGCGTATGAAGATCCGCAAGAAGTTGTTGATTACTACAACAACAACCAAGAGCTTATGCAACAAATGCAGAACGTTGCACTAGAAGAACAAGCTATTGAGTGGGTTCTTGAGCAAGCAAAAGTTACCGAAGTAACTAAAGCTTTTGACGAGGTTATGAACAAACAGGCGTAATTTTTTACTGTCTGATTGACATTACTTGTCAGCAACTGCTTAAATGCTCGGAGCCTTCCGAGCATTTTTGTTTTTAACGCTAGATAATCAAGGTAGCTATGACTAATACCCCGTTTGACCCAATGAATGCACTTGTTCCTATGGTTGTTGAGCAAACCTCTAAAGGTGAGCGCTCATACGACATTTATTCTCGCCTATTGAAAGAAAACGTAATTTTCTTGGTAGGACAAGTTGAAGATCACATGGCCAACCTCATCGTTGCTCAAATGTTGTTCTTAGAAGCTGAAAACCCAGAGAAAGATATTTTCTTATACATTAACTCACCAGGCGGTTCGGTAACTGCTGGCATGGCAATTTACGATACGATGAAGTTTATAAAGCCAGACGTGAGTACAGTATGTATGGGCCAAGCTGCAAGCATGGGCGCCTTTCTACTATCTGCAGGAGCAAAAGGTAAGCGCTACTGTCTACCTAACTCGCGCGTAATGATTCACCAACCGCTTGGTGGCTTCCAAGGTCAGGCATCTGATTTTGAAATTCACGCGAAAGAAATTCTGTCTATTAAAGAGAAATTGAATCGCCTTATGGCGGACCATACTGGTCAAGACTATGAAAAAGTCGCGCGTGACACAGACCGTGATAACTTCTTGAGTGCAACTGAGGCAAAAGAATATGGCCTTGTTGACCAAGTTTTAGCAAATCGATCTGACGTAGCCGCAACTAAGTAGTATAGTTATAGTATACCTGAGCCAGTGCACAGCACGTTTTGGTTTTCGGCTCAGGCAAGGCAGAGGCAAAAGTAATGAGTGATAAGCAAAGCGGTGACGGTGATAACAAGCTACTGTACTGTTCGTTTTGTGGCAAAAGCCAACACGAAGTAAGAAAGTTAATAGCAGGCCCGTCGGTTTTCATTTGCGACGAGTGTGTTGAGTTATGTAACGATATCATTCGCGAAGAAATTAAGGAAATCGCGCCTAAGCAAAAGCAGGACGCTTTACCTAAACCAAGTGAAATTCATGCTCACTTAGACGATTACGTTATCGGGCAAGAACATGCAAAGAAGGTATTATCAGTAGCGGTATATAACCACTACAAGCGCTTGCGCAATGGCGACGTTCACGAAGGCGTAGAACTTGGCAAAAGTAATATTTTGCTAATAGGACCTACCGGTAGTGGTAAAACGCTGCTAGCGGAAACCCTAGCGCGCCTGCTTGATGTTCCGTTCACCATGGCTGACGCAACCACGCTAACTGAAGCTGGCTACGTGGGCGAAGACGTTGAGAACATCATCCAGAAGTTACTGCAGAAGTGCGACTACGACGTAGAGAAAGCGCAGCGCGGAATTGTTTACATCGATGAAATTGATAAGATTTCTCGTAAGTCAGACAACCCATCTATCACTCGTGACGTTTCGGGTGAAGGTGTACAGCAGGCGCTTCTAAAGTTGATTGAGGGTACGGTTGCGTCTGTTCCTCCGCAAGGTGGACGTAAGCACCCACAGCAGGAATTCCTGCAGGTTGATACCTCTAAGATATTGTTCATCTGTGGTGGTGCGTTTGCTGGTCTTGATAAAGTTATTGAGCAACGCGCACAAAAAGACACGGGTATTGGATTTGGTGCTACGGTTAAGTCGAAAGACAACAGCAAACAAATCAGTGAACTGTTTAAGCAAGTTGAGCCTGAAGACTTAGTGAAATATGGGTTGATTCCAGAGTTCATTGGACGTCTACCGGTAGTAACAAGCCTTGAAGAGTTGAATGAAGAAGCACTAATTCAAATTCTACGCGAGCCTAAGAATGCAATCACCAAGCAATATGGTGCATTGTTCTCGATGGAAGATGTAGAGCTAGAGTTCCGTGACGATGCACTTAATGCTATTGCTAAAAAGGCAATGGATCGTAAGACAGGCGCACGTGGTCTTCGCTCAATCGTTGAAGCGGTTTTGCTTGATACTATGTATGACCTTCCTTCAATGGAAGACGTGAGCAAAGTTGTTATTGATGAAACCGTTATTCGCGGTGAATCAAAACCTATCTTGATTTACGACAGCAACGAAAAGAAAGCCGCCTCTGAATAGATGCTGGTTTTGTGAAAAAAGGCCCATTAGGGCCTTTTTTTGTTTTTAACAGCCAAAGTTTCAGACTTCGCTGTCTAATCTGATCTACGTTTAACCAAAGGGTATACCTTGAAAGTGGGTGATTTTTGAGCGGTTAAAACAAATCTCGCTATCCTTTCTACTAGATTTTTGCGTTTAGTATTGCCATTCGAGGCAAAATCGATAATGGTTATACTAAGGTCAACAGGCCCTAGAGCAGGGAAGGTAAGGTTAAGGAATTAACGCACTTTAATAAGTTTCGATTGAACTTTGCTCTTGCATCCCCATATAAAAATGACATTTCAAACTAATTGAGAACAAGTATGACAGTTGAGCGTGAAAATCGCATTGAAATTCCTGTGCTTGCCTTGCGGGACGTGGTTGTTTACCCGCATATGGTCATACCCCTATTTGTTGGGCGTGAGAAATCAATTCGTTGTCTAGAAGCGGCAATGGATAATGACAAACAAATTTTTCTAGTAGCACAAAAAGACGCTGGCGTAGATGAGCCTGAAGCGGACGACATCTATACCGTCGGTACTATTGCTACTATCCTACAACTTCTAAAGCTACCCGACGGTACGGTTAAAGTGCTGGTAGAAGGTAGTGTACGCGGTGAAATTGAAAGCTATAAGCAATCAGAGCCGTTCTTTGTTGCTAATGTAGACAAACAAACTGATGAAGAGATTGATGAGAGTGAACAAGAAGTGCTTATTCGCTCTGCGGTTTCTCAGTTTGAAGGCTACGTAAAGCTAAACAAAAAAATTCCACCAGAAGTACTGACATCACTAAATGGCATTGAAGATGCGCCTCGTTTAGCCGACACCATGGCTGCACATATGCCTCTTAAGCTTACTGAAAAGCAAAAAGTGTTAGAGATGCAGGGCGTCAATGAGCGTCTTGAATATCTGATGGCGCTGATGGAAGGCGAAATTGATTTGCTGCAGGTCGAAAAGAAAATTCGTACCCGCGTTAAAAAGCAAATGGAAAAGAGCCAGCGCGAGTACTATTTGAACGAGCAGATGAAGGCCATTCAGAAAGAGTTGGGTGAACTGGATGACGCACCTGACGAATTTGAAGCGTTATCTAAAAAGATAGCCGACGCTAAAATGCCTAAAGAAGCGGAAGATAAAGCGAAAGCTGAACTTCAAAAGCTTAAGATGATGTCACCAATGTCTGCAGAAGCTACCGTGCTTCGAAGCTACATTGAATGGTTGACTAACGTGCCGTGGAACAAGCGCTCGCCGGTTAAGAAAGATCTTTCCCGCGCAGAAGGTGTGCTTAACGAAGACCACTACGGCCTTGAGAAAGTGAAAGAGCGCATTCTTGAGTATTTAGCCGTTCAGCAGCGTGTTAAGAAGCTAAAAGGCCCAATTCTGTGTCTTGTTGGTCCTCCAGGTGTAGGTAAAACTTCATTAGGCCAGTCGATAGCTAAAGCGACAGGTCGCAAATATGTGCGTATGGCACTAGGTGGCGTACGTGACGAAGCTGAAATCCGTGGTCACCGTCGTACCTACATTGGTTCATTGCCAGGTAAGCTAGTTCAAAAAATGGCGAAAGTAGGGGTTAAAAACCCGCTCTTCTTACTTGATGAAATCGATAAGATGTCATCAGATATGCGAGGCGACCCTGCGTCAGCGCTGCTTGAAGTACTAGATCCAGAGCAAAACAATAGCTTTAGTGATCATTATCTGGAAGTCGACTACGACCTGTCAGACGTTATGTTCGTAGCCACCTCTAATAGCATGAATATTCCAGGCCCATTACTTGACCGTATGGAAGTGATTCGTCTATCTGGCTACACAGAAGATGAAAAACTCAACATTGCAAAGAACCATTTAATTGGTAAGCAAATGGAACGCAATGGGCTTAAAGCGAAGGAGTTGGAAATTACCGATTCTGCCGTTATCGGTATGATTCGATACTATACCCGTGAAGCCGGGGTTCGTAGCTTAGAGCGCGAAGTATCGAAGGTATGCCGTAAAGCCGTGAAAGATATTTTGCTTAAGAAGAGCAAAGACAAAGTAGTAGTAACTCAGGATAACCTTAAGGACTATCTTGGCGTTCAACGCTTTGACTACGGTAAAGCGGACAAAGACAATCAAATTGGCCAAGTTACAGGACTTGCTTGGACGCAGGTAGGTGGTGACTTACTGACCATTGAAACAACGTCGGTTCCGGGCAAAGGCAAAATGACATCAACGGGTTCGTTAGGTGATGTCATGCAAGAGTCTATTAAGGCTGCTATGACGGTGGTAAGAAGTCGTGCAGAAAAGCTTCGCATAAACGATGACTTCTACGAGAAACGTGATATTCACGTGCACGTACCTGAAGGTGCTACGCCGAAAGATGGCCCTAGCGCAGGTATTGCTATGTGCACTGCACTTGTCTCGTCACTTACGGGTAACCCTGTGAAGTGCGATGTAGCTATGACCGGTGAAATCACCCTACGTGGTGAGGTGCTTGCTATTGGTGGACTTAAAGAAAAACTATTAGCTGCGCATCGAGGCGGCATTAAAACTGTCGTTATTCCAAAAGATAACGAGCGTGATTTGGAAGAAATTCCAGACAACGTGAAGAAAGATTTATCAATCCATCCGGTTAAGTGGATTGATGAAGTTCTTGATATTGCACTGCAGGAACCTGTAGAAAGCGTCAAGGTGGTTAAAAAATAACTTAATCGACGGGCTACAATCCTTTGTTTTTAAAGGCGTGTAGCCGTTTTTTTGCTATAAAATTGCAATAATTGAACAAAAAATGTGCATTGGGCGAAAGAAAACCTGATTTTTTTAAAATTAGGGCTTTCAAGTCGCAAAAGTTGTGTTACCTTTAAGTGGTATTCGCTTGAAGCCTTGCCACAAAAGGGATTGCAGCGATTCATTAATAAAGTTAATTATTTGTGACTGAAGCTTGATGTTAACAATCAAGCTTGCTATAACGTTCAAGCAAAATCGTTTTGGACAAACAGTATAATAACAATCGAAGGGGATCATAATTGTGAACAAGTCTCAACTTATCGACCAAATCGCTGCTGGTGCAGACATTTCTAAAGCAGCTGCTGGCCGCGCTCTTGACGCATTCACTGACTCAGTAACTGCGGCACTTAAAGACGGCGACCAAGTTGCACTAGTAGGCTTTGGTACTTTCTCAGTTCGCGAACGTTCAGCTCGCAGTGGCCGCAACCCACAAACTGGTGAGACTATTCAGATTTCAGCAGCGAAAGTTCCATCTTTCAAAGCTGGTAAAGCACTGAAAGACGCTTGTAACTAAGCACAAAAATTATAGAAAAAGGCGATGGCTAGTCCATCGCCTTTTTTATTTCTAAAACAAAGAATTCAATATTGGGGTCAGAGTAATGACTCTGACCCCAATATTTTAAGAGTAGAAATAACCCTACGAGGCTTGATGAGTTTTATACATGTCCTCGCAACGTTCGAACTTAACGAAAGACAGTACAAATAGTGTGTTTTGGTCGTTTATATTCGGCAGCATTGGGTTATAATCAGCGCTTATTTTATCTCGCACTCACGGATTTGTGATGGTTTGAGGTAACTGTAGTAAGCAACGGAGTTGAAGAACAATCATGCTAGAAAGAATCAGAGAAGGTTCTCAAGGCCCATGGGCGATGGCGATTATCGCGCTTATCGTTTTAAGTTTCGTATTCGCAGGTGTAGGTAGCTACCTAACATCATCAGGTACTACTGCAGTAGCTACTGTTAATGGCGAAGAAATTTCGGCACAAGAACTAGAGCGTGCATATCAGAATCAGCGTGCACAAATGGAGTCACAATACGGCGAAAGCATCGCACAGCTTTTCTCTAGTGAGCAATACCTCGCAGATTTCAGAAGAAATGTACTGGACAGACTTATTGCTGAAAAACTAATTCAGCAACAAGCGACGGACATGGGATTGCGCGTAAGTGATAAACAAATTCGCGAAACCATAACACAAATGCCTGAGTTCCAGTTTGGTGGTCAGTTCGATAACGAACGTTTCCAAGCCATTCTTCGTCAAAACGGTTTCCAAGCAGCCGATTTCCGCGATTATCTGCGTGTTCAAATGACACAAAACCAGTTGGCTGCAGCGCTAACGAATTCTTCATTTGCGTTGGACGGTGAAGTACAGCAAGCGAATGCGCTACAGCGCCAAACTCGTGATGCGAAATACGTGCTAGTGAGCTCTGATGAATTTGCCGGCTCAATTGAAGTGACAGATGCGGATGTTGAAGCTTTTTATAATAACAACATCGCCTCTTTCGATACTGACGAGCAGGTTAAACTTGCTTACGTTAAGTTAAGTGTCGATGACTTGAAAGATCGCGTTTCGGTTGATGAAGAAGCGGTTCGCACGTACTACGAAAATAACCTGGGAAGCTACGGCAAAGAAGAAGAGCGCCGTGTTTCTCATATTCTTATCGAAGCGGGCGATGATGCCGATGCAGCGAAAGCAAAAGCAGAATCATTAAAAGCAGAACTCAATAACGGTGCAGACTTTGCGGCTCTTGCAGAAGCAAACTCTGATGACACATTCTCTGCCGAAAACGGTGGTGACTTAGACTTCATTACACCAGAAATGATGGACCCAGCGTTTGATGAAGCAGCTTTTGCTTTACAAAATGTTGGCGATGTATCCGACGTAGTTGAAACCGAGTTTGGTTTTCACATCATCAAGTTAACAGACTTAAAAGAAGCACAAGTTAAATCTTTCGATGAAGTAGCGGGTGAGATTCGCGATACGCTTCTTTATGATGCGGCTATGGAAAAGTACTTTGAGCTTCAAAATACGTTAGCTGAAATTGCGTTTGAAGTACCTGATACGCTAGAAGATGCAGCGAACGCGGTTGATTTGCCTGTGCAAGAGTCAGTGGTATTTAGTCGCAACACCGCACCTGCTGATCTAAGCTTCCCTGGTTTACTGGACGTTGCTTTCTCTTCTGAACTTATTGATGAAGGACTCAATAGCGATATTATAGAGCTAGACGACGAAACCGTCGTTGTTGCGCGTGTTATTGAGCATCAGCCTCAGCGTACTCAATCACTTGAAGAAGTACGCGAAGGCATCGAAGCCTCTGTTAAGGCTGAAAAGTCAAAAGAAGCTGCAGAAGCTTGGGCGTTTGATATCGCACAAAAAGTGCGTGCTGGAGAAAGCGTTGAAAGCGAGCTAGCTGAAAAGTCTGTGTCTTGGGAAACAGCAGCGGCTGTTCCGAGAGCGGGCGGTACACTTGCACGTGCATTAGTTGACACGCTTTTCTCTCTTGCCCTTGAAGGCGAAGATAAAGTTGATGTTGCAACAACGGTAAACGGTGACGTTGCTGTTGTTATGCTTGAAAACGTTAACGCAGCACCAGAGCTTGAGAATGAGTTGGGTGAAAGCCTGAAGCAGCGCCTTGCTCAGGTACAAGGCCAGCGCGTTTATCAACAATATATTGATGCGCTTCGCGCAAATGCAGAAGTGACTATCTCACAGACGCTATAAGCACTGCTGCGTGAAAGCTGTCGCTGCGACTAGCAGTGACACCGGTAATTACTAAAAAGCCAGCCTCTTTCATAGATGCTGGCTTTTTTATACAACACAGTGATTGGGTGTTTGTTTGAAGTGCGTTAGTTCGTTAAGAACAGCATCAGTGTATAAAATGCCGCAATAACACCAGATAACACAAATATGTACAGAAACCCTTGCTTACCTTGCTCCAGAGTGTATTTATTGGCTTGTAAATAGGCAAACCAGAGTAGTGACAAAATAAGGGGTATTAAAACAATGATTTTTAACACAGTAATGCCTTTCTTTAAGTTATGTTCTAGTTATATCAACGCGCGTTGATTTAGACAAATCTTAACGAGCCAATCCTAGTCACCAACTCACCCATTGTCGCCTTCCTTGTTGTCATCCTTTATTATTTTTAACTTCAGGTTACCTTGTCCGCTGTCATGGCATTGTCGTAAATCTGTTATTGCCGTGTCACTTTACATTTGTGTAATAGACTCACGTTTCATAAAGGTTTCTTATGCATGTCAATTCAGCCTTTACCTTCCATAGCGCCAGCTCGCAGTATTTATTTTGCCGAAGTGCTTATGGCAAGAGCGTCGATTACCCCACAGGACGCCGGTTGCCAAAGTTACCTGATATACAAGCTCGAAAAACTCGGTTTCTTTTGTGAGAAATACACAATTAATGGTGTGAGCAACCTCGTCGCCAGGTGGGGGCAGGGCCCGATTCACTTTGCATTTAGCGGCCATACTGATGTTGTGCCCCCAGGTCCTCTTGATAAGTGGAAGTCACCGCCTTTTAGTCCCGTAATTAGTAAAAATAAATTATATGGACGTGGTGCTGCCGATATGAAAACAGGCATCGCAGCCATGCTAGCGGCAACAGAGCGAACCATTGCTTCGTTAGATAAGGAAAAAGTCTCTTTCTGGTGGCTAATCACCAGTGATGAAGAAGGGGAGGCAGAGTGGGGCTCTAAATGGATAGCTGAATATTTGGCATCTAAAAATGTCCAGCTTGATATGTGCCTAGTCGGTGAACCTTCTGCATCTGCATCAACCGGCGATACAATTAAGATTGGCCGCAGGGGCTCACTTTCCGGCTCTATCCATATTGCAGGAAAACAAGGTCACGTGGCCTATCCAAAGGCAGCGGTAAATGCTATCCACAAAGCGAGTAATGTGATTAATGCGCTAACACAGTACCCATTTGACGAGGGGAGTGATGATTTCCCTGGTACTACGCTTCAAATAACACATATGGACACGGGAAGCTTCACTGATAACATTGTGCCTGGTGCTGTTCGTATAGAGTTTAATGTCAGATATTCGTGGCAGTTTAATCAAAACAGTTTATCGGTATTGCTGCGCAGTATTATCAATAGCGTTGATGCAGAAGCTGAAGTTAGTTTTTCAAGACCCTGTGAAGCTTACTTGAGCAAGCCCAAGTGTAATGCGGAGCACTGCTTAATTGCCTGCGTAGAAAAAGCGATAAAGAGCGCTACAGGGCGTTACCCTGTTATCAGTACATCTGGCGGTACTTCTGACGGGCGTTTCTTTGCTAGTGAGCACACACAAGTGGTTGAAGTGGGTGTCCCAAACACCACCATTCATCAAATAAACGAACACATTCACGTGTCTGATTTGCTCACTCTTGAAGATATTTATACCGTCATTCTTAAGTATGTTGGCGAGCGATAACGACTTCTGAAATTTTCAGTAAAGCGGAAGGCCGTAGAATGAGAAAGGGAGCGTTTATCAGACGCTCCCTCTTGCTTAGGCTGTGGCTTTAAGCTGAATGTCAGTTAAGTAGCGCTTACGCTTTTTCTCGGTAAGCGTTTGCATATCAACCACTACTAAACCATCAATACAGTCGTTAAAATCTGGGTCTACATTAAAACCTAAAAACGCCACCCCACCGTCTTTAGCCACTTCAGAATACTGCTTATACAGCGTTGGAACGTTTACGCCCATGTTAGCTAGTAAATGCTTTAGCTGCGTAAATTCTGCCTTGTAATCGTTACCTGTAAATTGATGTAACGCGTCGTTTGCCATTTGATACGGGCGCTTGCAGGTCGCTTCGCCAAACTTGGCAGGGAAGTAAATGGAATAGAATTGTACCAATAAATCTTTAGCGGGTTCAGGGTAGGCATTACTGAGTGACACCGCACCAAACAGATAGCGATACTTTGGGTAGCGGCTTAAAAATGCCCCGATACCAAACCACAAATAATCTAAACTACGCTTTCCCCAATAACGAGGCTGGACAAAGCTTCGCCCTAGCTCTAAGCCTTCTTTGAAGAGTTTGTCGTTGTTATTGCCGTATTTAAATAAGGTGGCAGAGTAGAGCCCGGTAGGATGGTCTGGCGCTGTCAGAAGCTCAGCATCCCCAAAGCGGTACGCACCCACAATTTCTAAATCGTTGTCATCCCAAAGTACAAGGTGATAATAGTGGGAGTCGTACTGATCGATGTCTCTGCGCTTGTTGGTACCTTCGCCCACGGCTCGAAACGCCACTTCGCGCAGGCGGCCAATCTCTCGCATAATTGGTGAACAGCTTTTGTGTTGGTATAGGTAAATAGATTTTCCGTCGCCAGTTTCACCTAAATGTTCGCAGTCTCGCATAGCGCGGGCCAGTTCTTTTCTGTCTTCTGGCATGGCAATAGAAGCCTGGGTTTCAAATACGCCTTTCTTGTTACTGCCAATGCGATACAGATGGCGCTTAAACAGCTTTACCTGCTCTTTTAGCGGTATATTGGTTTGCTGGTACGCTTCAAATGGAATAAGTTCGCCAATGCGCATAGGTAAATGCTTCTTACGCTGTTTGAACATCTCTTTAACGAGCAGCGCGGTGGCTAATGGCTTGTACACCATGGAAACGCCGTAAAAAAGCGGGCTATTTTTCGCGTCTATATAAACCGGCAGTATCGGTGCTTTTGCTTGCTTTGCAATGCGTAAAAAACCTGTGTGCCATCTGGTGTCGCGAACACCTTGCGGGCGTAATCGAGAAACTTCACCGGCAGGAAAAATCAATATGGCGCCGTCGCTGTTAAGGTGTTTTTGAATTGCCGATAAATGCTGTTTTGGTGTGCCTCCCTGCATATTGTTTACTGGTAACAGCATATCGTGAAGCGGTTCAATGGCCATAAGCATTTCATTGGCGACCACTTTCAAGTCGTGACGTACTTCACTAACCAGCTTTATAAGCGCAAGTGCGTCGAGTGAGCCAATCGGATGGTTAGCAATAATTACCACTCTACCTTCACTTGGAATGCGTTCTTTTTCTACATCGCGCGTGGAGTAGCTGATATTAAAATATTCAAGCACTTGCTCTACGAAATCGATATCTTCGTAATGCGGATAGGTTTCACCAAATTCGGTAATTTCACGTTCGTGAAGAAGGTGCCTTAATACGAAAGACAGCGACTTAAATAGAATGGGGTTATTTGCTACTTGAGGGTAATGCTTGTTCAGTACGTCGTTTACAGTAAACATAGAACCTGTTTCTCTTCCGGTTTTGGCGAACAATAGCAGGGCAATGTGACGCTTTTCACACAGTTTCATGGCAGTTATTTGACAGTGTTAAAAAGTTGTAACTATGACCTGTTGACCTGTGATGTGAGGCACAGGTCAGCAGGCCCTAACCTTGATGGATGGGATTGGAATTCACCTGTTGCTTAGTGAATAGCAAGAGTCAGGGGCCGTTACAGCCCCATTTGTGTAATGCCAGCTATGCTGCTTCTGAGCGAGAGGTTTTGGTTGTAATTGGTGTTACGGTGGCTGACTCTAATGAATCAAGGTAATGAATAAGAGATAAGTTACCGTTCACGTCTTCTGACAGTGCACTGCAGTTTTCTATCCAGTCCCCATCATTAATGTAGTGAATGCCGTTTTCAAAGCTGCTTTCAGGGTGATGAATATGGCCACAAACAACACCGTCGAGTCCCATTTCATCGGCGCGCCTGCAGCATGCTTCTCGATAACGGGCGATGGCTTCATTCGCTCCTTTAATGTGTTTTTTAATATAGCCCGCAAGTGACCAGTATTCTCGCTTGCGCCACGCGCGTAGGCGATTAAACTCTCTATTTAGAAAAAGCAAAAGGTCGTAACCTTTATCGCCAATCCACGCATGGAATTTGCCCATAGTTACATCGCCATCGAACTGATCGCCATGTAAGACTAAATAACGCTTCCCTTGTGCTGTGGTGTGAACCAACTCTCGTTCTATTTCTATATCACCGAATGCCATGCCAGAATATGACTGAATTGGTTCATCGTGGTTGCCGGGTAAGTACACCACACGCGTGCCGTCTTGGCTCATTTGCATGAATTTGTGCATGACTTGATTGTGCGCCTGTGGCCAGCGAAATTGCTTGGTCATTTGCCACATGTCAACGATATCTCCCACCAAATAGAGGGTGTCTACAGTGATGCTATTAAGAAAGGAAAGTAAGTATTCAGCTTTGCAGTCGCGATTTCCTAAATGGATATCAGAAAGCCAAAGTGTTCGATAGTGTGTCTTTTTCATAGCGGTTTCCCAAAGCGATGCCTTGGACCGTCACTATAGTTTTGCAAATTGACACTACCGTGACGCTTGCTTGACCATTGTGTTACAGCAACACAAATACGCGCTATAACCCCAACTTATTCGCCACTTCTAAAAGCCTATCTCGCATCCATACATTCACTAAGTCTTCATCGGCGTGTTTGTGCCAGTACATGTGTACGGGGAGTGGAGGGACGTCAAATGGAAGGGGCAGAATTTCGATATCGAATTTATTACTGAATTGTTGGGCGAATCGCGTTGGCATGGTCAGCAAAAGATCGCATTGGCTAACTACGTTAACGGCGGCAAAGTAGTGTTCACACTGCAATGCGATGTTGCGATGTAAATTGTGCTGAGCAAGGGCTAGATCTACCGTATCTAATTTAGAATCTTTTAAAGATACAAGCGCATGCTGTGCAACTGAATAGCTCTTGATACTCGGGTTGTCTACGTAGCTATTGCTAGGCGCGCATACCACGACAAACGTTTCTTCACAGATAAACTGTGAACGAATGTCACGGCTGGTGGGAACTAATGCGTCAATTACGATATCAAGCTCTTTAGCGGCTAACGCGGGAGCAAGCTCGGGCCAGGTAACCTGTCTGCTATTCACCGTGATGTTGGGAGTATGTTTAACAAGCTCTGGAATAAGCACGGGAAAAAATATAGATTCTAAAACATCTCTCAAGCCAAGGTTCACCTGACGGGGTTTATCACTTATATCAAAACCCACTTTACCTTTTAACGTACTTTCAAGGGTTTCTATTGATTTCACAACCGATGCAATAATGCCTTGGCAAAATGGGGTAGGCACGACTTGTCGCCCATGACGAATAAACAGCGGATCATCAAACTTCTCTCGCAGACGACCTAAGGCGTGACTCACCGCAGGCTGCGTAATATGTAACGCGTTGGCGGCTTTCGTAATGCTGCCCTGATCGTAGACCGCGCGCAGCACAACAAACAAATTTAGATCTAATTTTCCATGCATATTATTTATGGGTTTCCATAATAAGGCATCATTTTTATTTATTATTAAACAGGGTACACTGACTGAAATGTTAATAAAAGGTTTCTTTAATAGAGGCTTCTTTTGTAAGGGGCGTGTGCATGCAGGCATCTGTACTTACCGAGGTGTTGTTACCTCTAGCGTTGGCATTTGTTATGTTTGGTATGGGGCTAACGCTAACCCTTGCAGACTTTGCCCGACTACTTAAAGCGCCTAAAGCAGTAATAACGGGTTTTATAGGGCAAATTATATTGCTGCCTATGTTGGCGCTAGGACTGTGCTTTGTTTTTGGTCTACCCGATTATATTGCGGTTGGTGTCATGGTTTTAGCGGCATGCCCAGGCGGCACGACCAGTAATTTAATCAGCCACATCGCAAAAGCAAATCTGGCCCTTTCAGTAAGCTTAACCGCTATTTCTACCATCGCTTGCGTTTTCTCAACGCCCTTTATCATTCAATTTGCTCTTGATTACTTTGTAAAAGAAAACGCGCCAGACTTTTCTATTATTCAAACAGTGATCGGGCTGGTTGGTATATCAATTGTACCGGTCATTTTAGGCATGACCATTCGTCGCTTTTACAGCAGGTTTGCTACTAAAACTGAAAGCTTCTTTCGGCAGTTTTCTATGTATTTCATGTTGCTTATGATTGTGGGCGTACTGGTTTCAGAAAGAAACAATTTAGCCGCGTCCTTTGAAAGCGCGTTTTTGGTTTGCTTAACGTTAAATTTATCATCGGTATTGTTAGGGCTCGGGCTTGCTAAGCTTTCAAACCTAGCATTTAAAGACTCGCTCACGCTGGCCATTGAAATAGGCGTGCAAAACGCGGCGCTTGCAATGCTGATATGTATTACCTTTTTAGATGCGCCTGATTACGCGATTGCACCTGGTGTATATGGCGTAGCAATGTACATCGGGCCCGCACTATTGGCCCTGTGGGCAAAACGAAAAATGCGTAACGAACAGCCAACAGTGTCGCTGCAAAAGACGGAATCAGTTTGATTGGATTGATAAGGCGGTCAATTAGAGAGAATAGTGAAGTACTGATTAGCGCTTAACACAATAAAGCGCAACTAAATATAAACGCCGATACAAGAATAATGAAACAAGAACAGTTAGGAAACACATCATGCGCGTATTGATTACCGGTGGCGCTACCGGCTTAGGTCAGGCCATTGCCCTTAAGTGGGCGGAAAAGTGGGCAGGCAAAGACGAGGGGTTAGATATTTGCATTGCCGATATTAACCAAGAAAGAGGCGATGAAACAGTGAATACGCTATCCGCCCAAGGTGCCAATGCGTTTTACATCCATTGCGATATAACCTCTGAAAATGATGTTCAAACGTTAGCGAACACCTTGGAAACTCGCTGGGGCGGTGTTGACACTGTGTTTAACAATGCGGGTGTTGCTTCTGGTGGCAGCCTTTTAGATGAGAGCATTGAGCAGTGGCAGTGGGTGTTTGATATTAATGTGTTAGGCATGGTGAGAGTCAGTCGTGCCCTCTTACCTATAATGCGAGAGCAAGGCGGTGGCTATTTCATTAATATTGCATCGCAAGCGGGGCTAACGCCTATTCCTTATATGGGAAGTTATAACGCGGTTAAAGCCGCAGTCGTGTCGTTTTCTGAAACCATGAAGTTGGAATTAGCACCTGACAATATTGACGTTAGTGTAGTTTGCCCAAGCTTCTTCAAAACGAATTTAGATGAGTCGATGCGAAGCAGTAACCCAGCGTCGCACAAAATGCTCGATAAGTTCTTTGCCAAAGCAGACATGACGAAAGAAGACGTGGCTGAGTCCATATTTCAGCAAGTCGATAAAAAGCAGTTTCTAATTCTTACCCATAAACTGGGTAAACGCGCTTTTCTGTTAAAGAAGCTGCTGCCAACCCAGCGCTATATCAAAAATATGCTCAATCAAACGAAGATGATGAAGCGTGCAATGGAAAAGCAAAGTTAGGCAAAACGGAATCGGGCTCACGTATGTTTGTCGCCAAGCTGTCCGAAGATAATTGTTGAGCTGCACTTGTGTTGGCACAAACCGAAAGCAGGGGGGTCGTTGAGCAAAAGACTGTGAGTAAGCACTTTGAATAACTCCTTTGTAACAGAATTAAAAGAAGAATGAGATATGCAACAACAGGTCGTAGATAAAGCCGACAGCGTGCGTGCGGGCGAAGAGCTAGACGTGAGCGCCGTGCACAATTGGCTTAAGGAAAATATTAGTGCCTCGAGTCCATCATTGAAGGACACGATACAAAGTAGCGATAACTTGCCTCAAGTCACCCAGTATTCTGGGGGCGCGTCTAATTGGACGTATTGCTTGGACTATCAAGGCAGTAAACAAAACCAGAGCGAACAAACGTCGTTAATTTTGCGTCGGGCACCGGCAGGTACTAAAGCCAAAGGGGCTCACGATATGGGGCGGGAGTTTCGATTACAGCATGCGTTAAAGCCTGTTTACCGCTATGTGCCAGAAATGCTTGGACTTTGTGAAGACGAGAGCGTTATAGGCACAGAGTTTTACGTAATGGAGAAGTTTACCGGCGTGATACCACGTAAGAACTTACCCAAAGGCTTAAACACGTCTGAGCAGCAAACCAAACAACTCTGCACTAATGTACTTGATAGCTTAATCGAGCTTCATAAAGTGGATTATAAGAAAGCGGGGCTTGAGCACTTAGGTAAAGGTGCTGGCTATATAGAACGCCAAATAAGCGGGTGGAGCGAACGCTATAGTAAAGCAAAAACCTGGAATGTCCCCTCGGGTAAAAAAATAATGCGCTGGCTAGAAAACCACATGCCCGCTAATGAACGCATTTGTATTACCCACAATGACTTCCGATTCGACAACGTGGTGTTAAAGCCAGATAACTATACGCAAATTATTGGTGTGTTGGACTGGGAACTGGCGACCTTAGGCGACCCGCTTATGGATTTGGGTAATACCTTGGCGTATTGGGTACAAGCGGATGATGACTTTTTGGCCCAATCAACGCGCCGCCAGCCTACTCACTTACCCGGAATGCTAACTCGAAAGCAGGTGGTTGCGTACTACTGCAAAGAGATGGAAATAGATGTAGATGATTTTACCTTTTACGAGGTATACGGGCTTTTTCGTTTAGCCGGTATTGCCCAGCAAATCTACTATCGCTATCACCACAAGCAAACTAATAATCCAGCATTCAAAAATTTTTGGATCTTCATTCATTACTTAATGTGGCGTTGTAATAAGGCCATTAAAGCATCAGGAAAACGATAATGACAACAAGACGCAATATTCTGATCACAGGCGCGAGTTCAGGTCTAGGTAAGGGCATGGCAATTGAGTTTGCTAAACAGGGATGTAACCTCGCCCTCTGCGCAAGGCGCTTTGAGAACTTAGAAAAACTGAAAGAAGAGCTGCATTCAATTAATCCAAACATTGACGTGTATATTCGCTCGCTGGACGTCAATGATCACGATGCAGTTTTTGAAGTGTTTGACGCGTTCAAAGATGACATGGAAACCCTTGATAGAGTTATTGTTAATGCTGGAATGGGCAAGGGCGCGTCGATTGGTACGGGGTATTTCCACGCTAACAAGCAAACGGCGGTGACTAACTTTGTGTCGGCGCTAGCACAATGTGAAGCGGCAATGGCTATCTTTAGGGCACAAAATAGTGGTCATCTTGTGACGATTTCATCTATAAGCGCGGTGCGCGGGTTTAGGCGCGCCATGACCGTATACGCAGCAACGAAAGCGGGCCTTACATCTATGACTGAAGGCATTCGAATGGATGTAATGAATACGCCAATTAACGTCACCTGTATTCACCCCGGTTTTATTCGCAGCGAGATAAACGAAAAAGTAGAGAAGGTGCCGTTTATTGTTGATACCGATGTGGGCTGTCGCGCGATGGTCAATGCAATCAATAAAGAAAAAGCGAATGCGTTTGTACCGACCTGGCCGTGGGCCATCCTTCACTGGATCATGCGTATTGCACCGGCAAGCTCAATAAGAAAAATGAGCTGATAAGCGGATAGCTGGGGTGTGAACACACCGCAAAGACTTCTTATCTTGTGGCAGAGCTCGCCTAGTGGTGGGCTTTATGCCTTTAAGTCTAAATTTGAAATCAGTAACCCATGCTAATTAGCGTCGATTACAGATACAAAAAAAGCGCCGAAGGGCGCTTTTTTAACTACTAATCGTAAAGATTAACCTAGTGCTTTGATTTGTGCAGCTAGACGGCTCTTATGACGAGCAGCTTTGTTCTTGTGAATCAAGCCTTTAGTAGCCATTCTGTCAAGTACTGGAGTAGCAGCAGTAAGTGCAGCTTGTGCCGCTTCTTTGTCACCGCTTGCAATTGCAGCGATAACTTTCTTGATGCTTGTACGAGTCATTGAACGACGGCTAGCGTTGTGCTGACGACGCTTTTCGGCTTGGATTGCACGCTTCTTAGCAGACTTAATGTTAGCCAAGGTGTAACTCCCAAAATAAATTCATGTCAAAAACGAGGGTGCGGATTGTGCCTACCAAACGCCCAAATGTCAAACGATTTAAAACTTAAATCGTTCCGCGTTAAAACGCGCAAGCTATTGAACACAAAGTATGCTCAACACGTTGCACATTCTTTGCGACATTTCTCTGCGACATTTTTTGAAAGAGATTCGTAATGATATTCTTTCAAGACATTTTAGCGATAGACATGCATAAACGACAGCACCCCATACCGGGCGCGGATTATAACAAGAAAGTTGTTAAAGATGCACAACTATTTTGAAGAAATCGTTTCGCCTGCGATAGCCTTTAGTTATTATGGCTCGCTTGCAACCTAGCGTTGCCGCTTTACGCTTAGCAAACGCCTTTGACTCTCTTTCAAATGGCTGATGCTATTCAGCCATTCTTTACCTTTTATTGGAAGTGTGACGTGTCACGGAAGTTAATAAAATCTGGTCTTATCGTCAGTATAATGACCTTGGTCTCGCGAATATTAGGCCTAGTGCGTGATGTTGTTGTTGCCAAGCTTATGGGCGATGGGGCAGCCGCTGACGTATTTTTCTTTGCTAACAAAATTCCTAATTTTCTTCGTCGTCTATTCGCTGAAGGCGCATTTGCGCAAGCGTTTATTCCGGTATTAACCGAAGTCCACGAGAATGACGATAAAAAGCAACTCAGAGAGTTCGTTGCAAAAGTCAGCGGTACTCTAGGCGCTATTGTTTTTGTAGTTTCTATTATAGGGGTAATAGCATCTCCTGTTTTGGCGGCTTTATTTGGTACAGGCTGGTTTGTGGCGTGGCTCGAAGGGGACGAGGCCGGAGATAAGTTTGTGCTTGCCTCGACCATGTTGAAAATTACTTTTCCTTATTTAGCATTTATCTCTTTGACTGGGTTGGCAGGGGCGATACTCAATACGCTCAATAAGTTTGCGGTTGCTGCCTTTACCCCTGTTTTACTTAACGTATGCATTATTGCATGCGCAATATACTTAGCACCTACGCTGGAGCAACCCGCTTACGCGCTAGCGTGGGGTGTGTTTATCGGCGGTATTGTACAGTTCTTGTTTCAACTACCGTTTTTGTTCAGGGCAGGGCTCTTGGTAAAGCCAAAGTGGGGCTGGCATGACGAAAACGTGGTAAAAGTACGCACCCTGATGATCCCTGCCTTATTCGGTGTGTCAGTAGGGCAAATCAATTTGTTGTTTGATACCTTCATCGCCAGCTTTTTAGTTACCGGTTCTATTAGCTGGTTATACTATTCTGACAGGCTGCTTGAATTTCCCCTGGGGTTGTTTGGTATTGCCATCGCTACGGTCATTTTACCTACGCTTTCCCGGAATCACGTCAGTAATAACCCCAAAGCGTTTGCTGCAAATATCGATTGGGCGTTTCGCATGGTCTGTTTATTGGGTATTCCCGCAGCTGTGGGGCTTGGCGTGATGGCAAGGCCTATTCTGACCGTTATTTTTCAGCGCGGCGCGTTTACTGCAGAAACCGCCATTATGGCGTCTTACTCGCTTACCGCGTACTCGTTTGGCTTGCTCAGCTTTATGCTGGTAAAAATTCTTGCGCCAGGGTTTTATTCCCGCCAAGACACCAAGACGCCAGTGAAATTTGGTATTTGGTGTATGGTCGCAAACATGGTGTTTAACCTTATTTTAGCGATCCCGTTTGGTTATGTAGGGCTTGCTGTCGCTACCAGTATGTCAGCTACGCTTAACGCCGCTTTGCTTTATATAACACTGCATAGACAAGGTGTATTTGCGTTAAGCCGCACATCGGTTTTGTTTATTGCCCGTGTGGTTATTGCAAGTGCTGCCATGGGCGGGCTTATTTATTATCGCGATCAAGGCTTAGCTTTCTTTGAATTGTCTCTTTCCGCCCAAATGTTAGAGGTAGGAATAACCATTTCGCTGTCGGTAATACTGTTTGTGACCACCATGGTGGTTCTGGGCATGCGACCTAGGCATTTCAGAAGCGGCGGCGATTAGTATTCAATAGATGCGAAATAGAGCATGGAGCCAGAATGGCCCGTGTGCTTGGTATTGTGCTCGCGGTCGGCTATAATCGCGAGCTTTGATTTTCTAGCAGTTAAAAGGTAGTGGCTAACAGTGGAATTTATCCGCGGGCTAAACAATGTAAAACCGCACCATAAAGGGTGTGTGCTCACTATTGGCAAGTTCGACGGCGTACACCGTGGTCATCAAGCTGTGTTGGCTAACGTGCTTGAAAAAGCGAAATCGCTATCACTTCCTGCCACCGTAATGGTGTTCGAACCTCAGCCTGAAGAAGTCTTTATGCCTGATAAAGCACCAGCGCGTATAAGTCCTCTTCGCGAAAAGTACGAGTTGCTGCGCCAACAAGGTGTCGACAGGCTGCTTGCTGTGCGATTTAACGCGGAGTTTGCTAAGCAAAGTGCCGATACCTTCGTCCACGATTTACTGGTGGACAAACTGGGTGTTAAATTTCTTGTTGTTGGCGACGATTTCCGTTTTGGCAATGGCCGCAAAGGGGATTTCGAAATGCTTGAGGCGGCAGGTCGCCAATACGGTTTCGAAGTAGTAAGCACCCACAGTTTTACCATGCATGCCCATCGAATAAGCTCTACCGCGGTGCGAGAAGCGTTGGCTGACAGCGACTTTGGTCTGTCTACCGAAATGCTAGGGCGCCCGTTTGCTATTCACGGTAGGGTGGTTCACGGCGAGAAAAAAGGTCGCACCATTGGTTTTCCCACCGCGAATGTCATGCTAAAACGCCAAAAAACGCCAATTCACGGCGTGTTCGCAGTTCGTGTCGATGTAGATGGAAAACACTATAACGGCGTTGCGAACATTGGTACCCGTCCTACTGTTAACGGGGTAAGAAACCAGTTAGAAGTCCATATTTTTGATTTGTCTTCTGACCTTTACGGCAAGCCCATTACGGTGTTTCCGATGGCAAAAATAAGAGATGAAATTAAATTTGATTCTTTTGAGGCGTTGAAAGATCAAATTCAAGCAGATGCAGCACAAGCGCGTCTGTTATTAGCATAGTTAAACGTGATAAAGTCACGAAAAGTTTTTGCGCGTATCAGTTTTATTGAACTCGATTTTTTTAAACGTGGATCCTTGTTCGCGAAACGCGTAAGTAAGTCACTGTGCTAGAACATATAACGTCAGCCTTGCGCTAGTAAGAACGACACACAGTTTTACGTTGAACCTTTTACATTCAGCGTTTTAATTTGAACATCGCAAAATGAATATCGCCTTCACAATGTGTTAGTGCATTGGGTGAAAATTAAGGTAACCGGATAATACAATTTTATGAGTGATTACAAAGCCACACTGAACCTTCCAGAAACTGCGTTTCCTATGCGCGGTAACCTTGCTCAGCGCGAGCCGAAAATGCTTAAAGACTGGCAGGAAAAAGGGGTATACAGCAAAATTCGTGAAGCGAAAAAAGGCAAAAAGCCATTTATTCTTCACGATGGCCCTCCTTATGCAAATGGCGATATTCACATTGGTCACGCGGTTAACAAAATTCTTAAAGACATTATTGTAAAGTCGAAAAACCTTTCTGACTTCGATTCTCCGTACGTTCCTGGATGGGACTGTCACGGTTTGCCGATTGAATTGATGGTAGAAAAGAAAGTTGGTAAGCCAGGTAAGAAAGTTACGGCGGCTGAATTTCGCCAGAAGTGTCGCGAATACGCACAAAAGCAAATTGACGGCCAAATGGCTGACTTTAAACGCTTAGGTGTGTTTGGTGAATGGGATAACCCATACAAAACCATGGACTTCAAATCTGAAGCCGACATCATTCGTGCATTAAGTAAAATTGTAGACTCTGGTCACTTAGAAAAGGGCTTCAAACCTGTTCACTGGTGTACAGATTGTGGTTCGGCACTTGCTGAAGCAGAAGTTGAATACAAAGACAAAGTATCACCTGCTATCGACGTTAAGTTCCCAGTGGCTGATGTGGCTGCTATTGCAGAAGCGTTTGGTGTGTCTGAAGGTGATTTAACCACACACAAAGCAGGTGTAGTTATTTGGACTACCACACCGTGGACACTGCCAGCCAACCGTGCAATCAGCTTACACCCAGAGCTTACCTATGCGATTGTTGAAGTTCAGCCTTCAAATGAATGGCTAGTGGTAGCGCAGGACCTGCTTGAAAGCTGCATGAACCGTTACGGCGTTGAAGATTTCCGTGAAGTGGCAACCTGTACTGGTGCTGCGCTTGATAAGCTTAAAGTTAATCACCCATTCTTAGACCTTGAAGTACCGCTAATCCTAGGCGACCACGTTACGACTGAATCTGGTACAGGTTGTGTACACACAGCGCCAGCTCATGGTGTTGACGACTTTAACGTGGGCAAGCAATACGATATCGAAGTGTACAATCCGGTAGGTAACAATGGCGTGTATCTTGAAAACACACCGCTGTTTGCAGGTCAATTTGTATTTAAAGCCAACGATGAAATTATCGAAGTGGTAAAAGAAAAGGGTAACCTTGTCTTAAACGTAAAATACGAGCACAGCTACCCGCATTGCTGGCGCCACAAAACGCCAATCATTTTCCGCGCTACGCCTCAGTGGTTTGTAAGCATGGATAAAAAAGGCCTTCGCGCTGAATCACTTGAACAAATCAAGCAAACCAAATGGATCCCAGACTGGGGCCAAAACCGCATTGAGAAAATGGTTGAAGGTCGTCCAGATTGGTGTATCTCTCGTCAACGTACGTGGGGCGTGCCTATTCCCTTGTATGTGCACAAACTTACCGGTGAAATACATCCAGAGTCTGCGGCGTTAATGGAAAAAGTGGCACTGGAAGTTGAAGCTAAAGGTATTCAAGCGTGGTGGGATCTCGATGATGCAGCCCTGCTTGGTAGCGAATTAGACAACTATGAAAAAGTGACCGATACCCTAGACGTTTGGTTTGACTCAGGCGTAACGCACTACTTTGTTGTAGACCGTCGCGACGACATTCCTGCATCTGCCGATTTGTATCTTGAAGGTTCAGACCAACACCGCGGTTGGTTTATGTCTTCGCTTATGTCATCAACTGCCATGCACGGCCACGCGCCTTACAAAGAAGTGCTAACCCACGGCTTTACGGTAGATGCCCACGGCAGAAAAATGTCGAAGTCGGTAGGTAACGTTGTAGCACCTCAGGAAGTGACTAACAAACTAGGCGCAGACATCCTTCGCCTATGGGTAGCATCTACCGATTATCGCGGTGAAATTGCGGTATCGGATGAAATTTTAAAGCGTGCTGCCGATGGCTATCGTCGCGTGCGTAACACCGCACGTTTCTTGCTAGCGAACCTGAACGGTTTCTCGGTTGAAGATGCGGTTGCAGAAGAAGATATGGTCGCCCTTGACCGCTGGATTGTTGCTCGTGCTAAGGCTCTTCAAGAAGAGCTTATCGAAGCGTATGACAACTACGACCTGTTAGTAGTGTCGCAGAAGCTTACGCACTTCTGCTCAATTGAGCTGGGCTCATTCTATTTAGACGTGATTAAAGACCGCCAGTACACAGCTAAAGCAGATGGGCTAGCCCGTCGTTCATGCCAAACGGCCATGTATCATATCATTGAAGCATTGGTTCGCTGGATGGCGCCGATTACCAGCTTTACTGCTCAAGAAATCTGGGAAACGTTACCAGGTGAGCGCAGCGAGTTTGTATTCACTGAAACCTGGTACGAAGGGTTTAATAACTTCACGCAAAGCGATACGTTTAACGATGCCCTTTGGCATCAAGTGTTAAGCGTTAAAGACGCGGCCAACCAAGCAATGGAGCAGGCGCGTAAAGATGGCGAGCTAGGTGGCTCACTAGAAGCAAGCATTTCGCTTTATGCTACCGAGTCGTTGTACAACGTACTTGCAAAGCTTGAAGATGAGCTACGCTTCGTACTTATTACATCAGGCGTTACGCTAACGAAAGTTGACAGTGCACCGTCTGATGCGAAAGCCACAGACGTTGAAGGTTTATGGTTGAGCGTTGATAAAGCAAGCGGTGAAAAGTGTGTTCGCTGCTGGCATCACCGTGAAGATGTAGGCTCACATGAAGGTCACGAAGAGCTTTGTGGTCGCTGTGTGACAAACATTGACGGTGATGGAGAAGAACGCCACTATGCTTAAGCTTTTTCGCGAAACAGGCTTGCGTTTTTTGTGGATAAGCGCAATTGCGTTTATCCTCGACCAATGGAGTAAGTACACGGTTATCGACAGTATGTCGTTGTATCAGTCGATACAGGTATTGCCGTTTTTTAACTTTACTTACGTACATAATTACGGCGCCGCATTTAGTTTTTTAGAAAATGCAGGTGGTTGGCAGCGCTGGTTCTTCACTGCCATTGCTGTCGTGGTAAGTGTAGTGATTTTGTGGTGGCTGAAGCAGTCCCCCCGTTCGCAAAAAATGCTGCCGGTTGCGTTTGCCTTTATTCTAGGTGGTGCACTAGGTAACGTTTACGACCGTTTAGTCCATGGTTATGTCATCGACTTCTTAGATTTTTACGTAAACAATTACCACTGGCCAGCGTTTAACATTGCTGACAGCGCAATATTTATAGGCGCTGCCTTACTTATTATCGACATGTTTAAAAATGGCGATAAAAAAAGTGAAGGGAACGGTGCAGACGCGCGAGCCAGTGCCGCGGACAATAGCGAAACCATTAAGTAGTATTCGGAAAGGTTATGACAGACTCATTGATAATTGGTGCTGACAACGAAGTTATTCTTCACTTTGATTTAAAGCTAGAAGATGGCTCTGCCGCTGACAGTACTCGTGTAAACAACAAACCTGCCAAAATGGTGATGGGTGACGGTAGCCTTACGCCGAATTTTGAAGCGTGTTTACTTGGGCTTAAAAAAGGTGACAAAAAGTCATTTAAATTAGGCCCTGAAGATGCATTCGGCCAGTCTGATCCGAATAATATTCACTATATGGATAGAAGCCGCTTTGGTGCAGATTTGCAAGTTGAGGAAGGCATGATTTTAGCGTTTGCTCAGCCTGACGGTTCAGAGATTCCGGGGATTATTCGAAGTGCTGCTGGAGACTCTGTTACGGTAGACTTCAATCACCCGCTAGCAGGGCAAACGGTTATCTTTGACGTTGAAATTATTGATGTTAAACCTGGCGTGTCAGCACAAGGTGGAAACTAGTTATGCAAATTCATTTAGCTAACCCTCGTGGCTTCTGCGCGGGCGTTGATAGAGCTATCACCATCGTTGAACGCGCGCTTGAAATGTTCGAGCCGCCCATTTATGTACGCCACGAAGTGGTACACAATAAATTTGTGGTAGATGGGCTACGTGAGCGTGGTGCGCTATTTGTTGATGAGCTTCACGAAGTACCAGACGACAGCATAGTAATATTTTCTGCCCATGGCGTATCGCAAGCGGTAAGAAAAGAAGCGGAAAATCGCGGTTTAAAGGTCTTTGATGCCACGTGCCCCTTAGTGACGAAAGTACATATGGAAGTTACCCGCGCTAGCAAAACGGGCACTGAATGTATCTTGATTGGTCATGCTGGTCACCCTGAAGTAGAGGGCACCATGGGGCAGTACAGCAATGAAGATGGCGGTATTTATTTAGTTGAATCTGAAGCTGATGTGGCAACGCTTGAAGTTAAAGATCCGACCAACCTTTATTATTGCAGCCAAACTACGCTGTCTGTTGATGATACCGCCGATGTTATTGATGCACTTCGCGCTAAGTTCCCCAAAATCAATGGTCCGAGAAAAGACGACATTTGCTATGCCACGCAGAATCGCCAAGACGCGGTGCGCGACCTAGCCCAAGATTGTCAGGTATTACTGGTTGTTGGTGCACAGAATAGCTCAAACTCGAATCGTCTTCGCGAGTTGGCTGAAAAAATTGGCGCAAAAGCGTATTTGATTGCTGACGCTAATTGCATTCAAGAGGAATGGCTAGAAGGTGTAGAGCATATAGGCGTTACTGCAGGCGCGTCTGCACCGGAAGTGTTAGTGCAAGGTGTGGTAAACAAGCTCAAAGCGTGGGGTGCTGTTTCAGCTTCTGAGCGTGCTGGACGCGAAGAGAATGTGGAATTTGCTGTACCTAAAGAGCTGCGTGTTAAACAGGTCGTTTAATTTATCCGCACTATCAAAATAAAAAAACACCGCACTTAGTTGCGGTGTTTTTTTATGCTTTTGTCTACTGGAAATTCAACAAGTTGCGAATGGATAATAATACCTTTAGAACAGGGTATTTTAACATGAACAGGCTACACGGTTCGGCTTTAAGGTAACACCTTTTATGCCGTAAACGTACATTGTAAAGCGGTGTTATAGCACGCTTACCATTTAGAGCCTGTTACTTTAAAGATAAAATGGTTGAACAGTCTGCCTTGTACTTGCTTGCTAGAACAGGTCACAGAAAATTATACGTTTTAATAACCATTGATACCCAGTGTTATACGCTTTTGTCTTACTATACTACATTGGTGATAACACCAATTTGAATGTTAGGTATATGGCAAAAAAAGATGATTGCTGAAAAGGTGATAATGAAGCGAGTGAAGGGAAGTCATATTCGCGCACAACGCGGTGCAGGTCTTATAGAGATCTTAATCACCTTATTTATATTAGCTGTGGGCTTACTGGGTGTTGCTGCGCTCCAGTTTACGGGCTCTTTTGCCAATAAAGACGCAATAAGCCGAACTCAGGCCGAAATGGTGGCAGCACAAGTTGCAGAACGATTGAGAGCCGCCGCTCGCCCAGCAACAGTGGGAGACGGCATGGTAGTCAACAATGCGTACTTCTCTAGCGATACCTATAATTTTGCCACGTTAAGTTGTTCTGGCTCGTCTCATCCTTATCACTGTTACTGTCTGGCAAGGCCGGCAGGGATCCCAAATTGCGAAGGCCAGGCCTGTACTGAAGCACAGATGGCTGAGTACGATGGTTGGGCGCTATCGTGCTCAGCAGTACAAACCAATCCTCAAACTAAAGTGTCGGTATCGTGTGACGACAACAATACGGCAGATATTTACAGCTGTAGTGCAGGTTCTCGTGTAGAAGTGTTGTTGACGTGGCCTGTCGCTTCTTCGGGAAATCAGACCTATACCCTTAATGCGCGATGTAACGAATCTGAAGGTGACAGTAACGCATGTGTGTTTAAGGATATTACATTATGAATGCACGTCGCCACCGCCCACAGCAGGGTTTCTCCCTTGTCGAGTTAATGATTACGTTGACGCTGGGGTTAGTGATATCAGGCGCGATTATTCAAGTGCTCGTCAGTAGTAGCGTGACGAATAAGCTCAATCAAGCCGTGGCTCAAGTACAAGAGTCAGGCCGCTTTATCATGGCTCGCCTCTCTGCAGAATTCTATGAAGTCGGCCGTTATGATCAGATAGTCGCGGATGTGGATACATCCGTTGATATCGTTGCCGAAGCGGCCTATGTGGAAAATCACCCCATCGCTGTAGCAGGGGATTTCGCTACTAACGCGACACTAGGCAGTATACAAACCTCTAGTGGCGGCAGTGATAAGCTGGTTGTGAGCCTACTAAGTGACGAAGATTGTACTGGAAACCAGCACGGCTATGGCGGTCTCGAGTTTCACGTTGTTAATCACTACTTTGTAAGCGGCAGTACACTTAAGTGCACAGGATATGATGGTCGGGTACTTCGTGGCCTAAAGGTGCAGACAGTATCGCCCCTTACCGTAACATTGCTCGATAACGTCGAAAGTTTCCAAGTGCAGTTCGGCGTTTCAAGCAGCATTACCAATTCTCAAGGGCAAGCTGTTTCGTATGTAACCGCAGATGAAATTGAAGATTTAAGAGCGCTTAATCAACAAGTTGTGTCACTGCGCTGGGCGCTAATGCTTAAAAGCTATCAAAATGAAGTGAGACAAACACAGTCTCAGAAATATGCGCTGTTAAACGAAGCATCTAAAACGATGGACACGGCCCATTATTATCAAGTGTTCTCAAAAACGTTGGCACTTCGAAATATGAAAAATTTTGTCAGGAGTTCGCGATGAAACAACAAGGCTTAGTGATGGTATTCGCACTTCTTGTGTTGCTTTCAATCACTGTTTTAGGGGTAAGCGCGGTAACCAGTAGCTTGTCTCAGTCTAAAATGGCAGTGTCTATGCAGCAAAGTGGTTTGGCTTTTGATGCTGCTGAAGCAGCGATCGCGGGCGTTTTCTTTGAATCTGAAGATGAAACCCTACTTACCGACCCGAATAAGACAGATCCGCTCTCGGAAGCTCGGCAGGGTAACGTGTTTGACCCTGAAGCAGATTCAATGAGCTGTTTCGATGACGGGGAGTGGACTGACAGATATATGACTGAAGGCGGCCTTGCTGTTGGTGACAGACATGTGGTGGATGGCACGTATCAAAGTGAGGCCTCGTCAAAGAGTTGGTCGCGCACTGCGTTTATCAGAGAGCAGGCTTGTCGAGGCTCGAGTAACGTGATTGGTGGAAGTAACGTCAATTGCCATGTATTCATTATCAGAGGATGTGGGAACGTGGCGGGTAAATCTTCTGTTGTGGCGAACAGCTTGGCTGCCTCTGTATTTGGCCCTGCGTCTCAATAGGTATTAATATGAAGAAACTCTCGACTTACCTTGCCTCTATTACACTATTTAGCTGTATCGGTTTCTCTGCGTTTGGTGACGACCTTGATATTTACCTAGGCAACGCAAATAACGCCGTAACCTATAACCCGAATGTGCTGTTTATCATGGACTCATCGGGAAGTATGGGATCTTACGATAACACCAGCCAAACTCGAATGTTGCGCGTACAGAATGCACTAAAAGAAGCGCTCGGTTCGGCGACCAATATTAACGCAGGTTTGATGCGTTTTTCGGATTACGGTGGCCCAATCCTCTATCCGGTTCGCAATATAGATGAAGCGGTAAGACCTGAAATTATCATTTCAACCAACGACGACGATCACGACGCACATGAAATAGACGGTAGCGTTACCACTGACAGCAATGACCTTGTATTAAGCAGCGGTACCCAAACCGTAACCTCTGGTCTGCGTTTTACCGAGTTAAACATACCTCAAGGCGCGACAATCGTTAATGCCAGTATTAGGTTTACTTCAGAAAAATTCAATGTGGCGGGTACATCCCTTGTCATATCAGCTGAAGCATCGGCATCAAGTACAGCCTTTGCTTCGTCTTCGAACAATTTGAGTGCGCGAACGAAGACCGCGGCTAACGTTGAGTGGGCCACCGATAATAGCTTTCCCGCCTCAGGCGAGGTGATAACCACACCTGATATAAGTGCAGTCATTCAAGAAGTCGTCGATTTATCGGCATGGTGTGGCGGCAAGAACCTTAATATTTTAATAGAAGGCTCTAGCACCGATTCAGCAAGCTCTCGTGAGGTAAGAGCCAGTGACGTAGGCCAAAGTGGTGCGCCACAGTTGGTGGTAACTTATGATGACTCTACCGCTACGGGCTGTGTTCAAGGCGAAGCAATTTATCAAGTAGCCAGTTCACGAGATAACTTGGAAGAGAACGTAAACGGCTACCCGAATACCGGCAGTGAACTGACCTTCCACCCATCTTACAATGATTACATTGGCGTTCGATTTCGCAATGTGAACATTCCTCAAGGGGCGGCAGTAACAGAAGCGTATCTTGAGTTTACTGCTTACAGTACGGTGACCTATGGTAACCCGAGCATGCGCATTAGGGGCGTAGCTGATAATGATGCGTCTGATTTTCATCCAGACCGTCGTAACCGCTTACGAAATTTGCCTAAAACATCGGGTATTACTTGGTCCATGCCTGATTTTTACAACAATTATACCTACCGTACGCCTGACGTGAGCAACATTGTTAAGCAAATTGTTGATCGTTCAGGGTGGCAGTCAGGTAACGATATGGCATTTGTTCTTGATGATTTTGTGTCGTACCGCGGTGCGCATACGTATAACAACTCGCCATCTAAAGCACCGAAGCTTATTGTGAAGTTTAACGGCTCGGCGACACCCGGCGCTTCAGCAACGGTCCGTGAACATTTGATCAGCAAAATAGATGAGCTAAGCGCCAACGGTCTAACCCCTATAGTAGACACGTTGTTGGAAGCGGCTAACTATTATGGCGGTAGAGACGTAGACTATGGGCGAAAACGTGGGGAAAGTGACGTTAGCAGCTCTGTGCGAAGAAGTACTCGTGTGAGCCACAGAAGCTCTTACATAGGTGCAGATTCAATTTTGCCTTCGGGCTGCTCGGAAGACAACTTGTCAGACGGCGACTGTATCACTGAGCAGATCCCAACACCGGCAAGTTACATTTCACCGGTGTCTGACCTACAGTGCCAAACGAACAACCACATTGTTTTATTGTCCGACGGTGAAGCGAACAACAATCACAGTGTTTCGAAAATTCAGACGTTACTTGGTAAAAGCTGTACCGGAAGTAGCGGTGAGAAGTGCGGCCTAGATTTAGTGAGAAATATCAGTGAAGCGTCAACGTCAGTAATAGGCCCAAGGGTTATTACACACACCATCGGGTTTGCGGCGAACAATAACGCCAACAACTTCCTTAATCAGCTTGCTTTGCAAAGTGGTGGTGGTTTCTATCAGGCAGATAACAGTACGGATTTGCTCGAGGCGTTTAATACTATTTTGCGTTCTGTAAAAGATATTAATGCAACCTTTGTGTCGCCTGGTGTGGCGGTTAACCAGCTAAACCGTCTAACCCATAGAGATGAATTATACTTCGCATTATTTAAGCCGAGCGAGGGGGCGATTTGGCCAGGTAACCTTAAACGTTATCGCTTAAGTGGTGATGAAATTCTCGACAAAAACAGCCTAAATGCGGTGGATAGCGTTACGGGATTCTTCGCTGAAAATGCACACAGTTATTGGTCAACCCTTGCTGACGGTAGCGAGGTAAGTGAAGGTGGTGCAGCCAGTCGCTTGGGCGGGAACCGAAATATATACGTGTTCAATGATACGGGTAGCATTGTAAGAAGTGCCAATGAATTACACGAAAACAACACGAATATAACGAATGCTGATCTTGCCATTCAGGATGAAACTGATGCGAATGCACTAAGAGATGCCATCTTAAAGTGGACTCGAGGCGTGGACGTAAAAGACAGTAACGGCGATGGAAATACAACTGACTATCGCTCTCAAATGGGCGATCCAATTCACTCTCAGCCTATAATTGTTAACTACGGAACTGACGACTCGGCCATTTTTGTCGCCACCAACCAAGGAATGTTGCATTCATTCGACACTTCAACAGGCGAAGAGAACTTTGCCATCATGCCTAAAACATTGCTGCAGAATCTACATCATTTCTATAAAGATACATCATCGCTAGAGCACAAATATGGCTTAGATGGTGACATGATTCTAAGAACAGTTGGAGACAACAAGTACCTTTATGTTGGTATGCGCAGGGGGGGGCGTAATTATTATGTCTTTGATGTGACGCAAAAGACCTCACCCACGCTGAAATTCAAAATTGAAGGCGGGGCGGGGACGCTGGCAAAGTTGGGCCAGACGTGGTCGAGACCAACAATCACTAAAGTGAACATAGGCGGACAAGTTAAAAATGTCATGATTGTTGGCGGTGGCTACGATGACGCACAAGATGATCGTGCTATTCGAGCAAATGATGTCGTTGGCAATGCTGTGTTTATGTTCGACGCTGATACTGGCAGCCTATTGTGGCATGCAAGTAATGAAGATGCGGATTTAAACTTAACGAATATGACATACAGCGTTCCAGGGCGAATTTCAGTTATTGATAGGGATAACGATGGGTTTGCGGACCATATGTATGTGGCCGATATGGGCGGCCAGTTATTCAGGTTAGACATCTATAATGGAAATTCAGGTACGAATTTTATAAAAGGCGCGCGCATTGCCGACTTCGGTGGCGACACAGCAGAAACCAACCGACATTTCTACTATGGGCCAGACGTAACAGAGATAGCGCTAGGCGATGAGTTGTATTATGGCATAGCCCTTGGCAGTGGATGGCGTGCATCTCCGCTAGATACCGTAGTTGAAGACAACTTTTATATGCTTAAAGACAGCGGCGTATTTAACCGTGATGTAAATGGGAATTACACATTTATGCAAACGGTTTATGAGAGTGGAATGTACAACGCCACGAGTCATGCCTTAAATAGTAGTGACGAGGGGGAGCGCGAGTTGGCTTCACAGGACTTTGCTAACAAGGCTGGGTGGTATTTGAATTTAACCACTAACGGTGAAAAGGTACTGTCTTCTCCGCTAATTATCGATTACAAGGTGTTCTTTACGACCTATGTTCCGGCGGCGAGTAGTACCAGTGCATGTGCTCCGCCCACGGGTAATAGTCGCGCTTATTTAGTCAGTATGTTTAATGGCAACGCCGTCACAGATGTAAATAATGACGGAGAAGTTAACGACGCTGACCGCTCAGCAGAATTAAAACAAACTGGCATCGCACCAGAGACCAAAATTCTTATAGAAGATATTGTGAGCCCAGTGGTTTGCTTGGGTACTGAATGTGTCTCAGCAGTGATTGACGTTGATGAAGATGGCAACGACGAGGCATGTACTAACGCATTTGAGTGCTTAGCTGAAAATATTTACGGAAGGTTCGAGCGAATTCAGCGTGGTAGTTGGCACTCAGAAACAGAGAGGGAATAATTGTGAAGCATAAAAAAACAGAGAGCGGATTTTCATTAATTGAGCTTATGATAGTTGTGGCGATAGTGGGCATTATTGCCGCCATTGCATACCCTTCTTACCAAGGTGTTATTGCCGATGGATACCGCGGCACAGGGCAGGCTGACTTGTTGGGGTTCGCATCTGCAATGGAACGTCATCACAGTGGTTCTTTCAGTTATGAAGGTGCGGCAAGTGGTGGCGCAAACACCGGCGCGCCAGCCGTTTTTTCTACTTATTCTCCGTCTTCTGAGCCCCAAGCAAATCGCCGTTATAATTTAACTATACAAGCGGCCAGCGCAACAGCTTATGAGTTGAGGGCAACGCCAGTCAGCGGTACAGGTCAAGCATCAGATGGCACGTTGTTTTACTTCAGTGATGGGAGAAAGGGTTGGGATAAAAATAACAATGGATCCCTTGAGTCCGATGAATATTGCTGGTCATGTTAATTATTAATACTGGTAGATATTCGTAAACCGATTAATGCCACAGGTCGTTTTGACGCCTTAAAAAAACGTAGCGTTGATGTGCTATTGGGCTGAAATTACCAGTAATGACGGTTCACCAAATATTGCAATGTCATCCCAACGTTGGTCAACCGGGTCGTTAACCAGGGCGAGTCGAACCGAATTCAATGAGCCATTGTGCTCAGCGTTTTCATCCAAAGTCACTTGAAAGAGAAGCCTAGAATCAATGTGAGTGGCAATTAGATAGGTGGTAGTGCTTGTTAAAATAAGCAGTGCCAGCAACACTTCAATTAAAATACTTCCTGTATTTTTTAATTTAGGCATCTTTGAGAATCCTCTATTTCTGGTTTTTCGTTTACCTAATATTCAGCTCAATCGTTTGTTGAGTTATTCCTATACCATGAACCCGGGATAGGGATAATTTTAGCGAGTGTAGTGTGCGATTGAAGGTTTTTCAGCACCGTGGTGGACGGTGTTAATGACCCATCAAGTCTCGTATTCAAGGGGTGGTTGGAAACGTAAGCGCCTTTTATAGATGCCTCAGGCGAAACATGCAAAGTGTGCGTATATGGCGTGGTGGAAAGCATAACTATCAAACCATGGAATTGCGTATCAGCGTGAAGTGAAAGGTCGCCATCCACTATCAGTAGCATTAAAGGCTGGTTTTCGTCTGAGTGTGCTATATCTTCGTTATCCAATTGGCAATCTCCCTCTATCCAGAAAATACTGGCAGGCGGAAGGTCCACACAATCCTGTTTGGCAACGCTTTGAGGAAAATACGTCGCGCTCAGGTGCTCTATGCTTCGATTAAAAAGCCATTCGGTAAGCTGATTGTCCCATGATAATTGTTGAGTTGAAGTAGGTAGCCTTAACAGTGACGGGTAGCGCAGAAATTTAGCTGTGTAAATCGTATTACTTTCGTCTTGGGAAACCCGCACGTCAAAGTGTTGCAAAGACTGCTGTTCTTCACCAACTAAATCGGTCTGCTCAATAAGTATCGTTGCATTGGATATGTCTATCCTATTCAACGTTTGCGAGGCCGAATGACTTCGTAACAACGTGGCGATTTCTTTGACTTGCTGCATGGATGTAACATGCGCCTTCTCGGTTTCCCGCTTTGTCTTTTCAATCGTATAAAATTGTTGAACCTGCTGTGATGTACTTATAGCTGAGAAGGTAATAGCGCTTAATAATATGGCCACAATTCCCAACACGGCGATGCCTTGCTGAAAGCGAAGCGGTGCAGTAGGGCGTGTAGGTACAACCCCTCCATGGCTTGTTCTAAACTCAGTTTTTCTGTTGCCTCTTTGAGGCCACTGCATTTCGGTATTAGTAGTAGGCATTGACAGCCTCTACTATGAACGTCCTGGCGCTTTTGACGGTAGGATCAACTTTACTGTGCAACTCTATTTCAATTTCATAGGCACTTCCCCAGCTACTGCTGTGCCTTCGGTTAACCGTGAATTTGGTGGCAACGGTAGTTTGCGTATCGGTTAAGTCGTACCAACCGCTTTGTATACAGGAATGTCCCGCTACTCGGTACTCGATGGCATTGTCGTGCAATCGGTATCCAAAAAACTCCCCCTGAGCCTGCGATACCACGCCGTCCTTGTTCTTATCATAAGAAAAGGTAACACAGCTATTTTCAGGTTCATTTGCGCGGTGGCCAGTGGTTACTTCGAATACCGTATTTTCGATTGTGGTCGCACCGAAAGGTGATAGGGTGTTAGGGGAGTAAACAAAACCCGCTTTGCTTAGGTGTTGTGTAATTGTACTTTGTAGCGCACGTATGTCGTCTTCTACGCTGGTAGCGTGTTGAATTGATGAGTGTGCAATGTGCGACCGCGCCGCTTGAGTTGCTACGGCTGAAATCACTATACTTGCCAAGCCACAGGCCACCAGCAGTTCGGTGAGACTATATCCACAATACGGCTTGATTGCGCCACGACGCATTACATGTTTTAGCATGGCGCTATTCCAGAAATAGATTGAACGCTACATAACTTTATTCGCCCCAATGTATTAATTACTAACTCTGCCCTGAAACGCTGGCTTGAAAGCGTTAGTGTCGTATTACTTGCAAAATTAAGGGTACCGTTTTTATTAAACGCGACAATCTTGTCCTCATTATTGGTTGTGCTCAATTCTGTATTCCACCGCGAAGGCAGTGACAAGAAACTCGACTCAGTCAAGGCACAGCTTTGGCGGGTGGCGCAAGAGCACGAGTCTTCTTCGCTCACGAGTACACAGCTATTGTGTTCAATTTGCGCAATCAGGAACATGTTCTTTTTGTTTATTAGTGCCTTCATTCTCGCCTGTTTTGCGAGTGAGGCTATTCCGGTGGCAGCATGTTTAAAGGCGTTTCGCTCATTCCATGCATCAAATGAAGGAATAGCAATTAACGATAGGAGACTGATTACTGCCAGTACAACTAGCATTTCTAAAAGCGTAAACCCATTCAATCTCCGTTGTGGAATGCTTAGCTTGTTGTTGGATGTGTAAGCCTGAAAAGCCATGCGTAAGTCCAGTTACCCTGCTTAGTTCATATTGGTAATCTCAATGTACCGAAATTCAATTAGAGAGATAGCTGTACCATGGAAGGGAATTATAAAGCGTACATACAACATCATCTGACTGAAGGGTTTACGCTTGTAGAAATACTGGTTGCAACGGCTATAGCAGGCATATTGTGCGTTGCGACTACGTCGGCAATTACCGCTAGCGAACAACTAAGTCAGCTCAACAAGGTTAAAGCGTACCTTCTGTCTGCCCAAGCAATTCAGTCGCGAAGTTGGCTACTTACAGGCGAGTACGTAACGCACGATGCGTTGCCACCCTCTGGAATAGCCAGCGTACGCATCTCACAAACCATCAGCGACACGGGAATGTATGAAATTAGTGCAACACTGACGTCTAGAGCATCTACGGATAGCTGTAGAGTAATAAAAATACGTGAAGACGCACTGACGCCCACAGAATGTTGGTAAGAAAATGCTCGAAACTTAACGATATGAAAAGTGAACGGTTAGCTACAGCTTAACTCATTACCTTCTAAGTCTTCTTTTTTGCCGTTGTCATCACTGTCTACGGCAACAGATATTCTTCCGTAAAGCGATAATAAAAGTGCTGATGCATAATTTGTATCGTTGTTATTGGGACATAAGGTGATAGTTGCGGCGCGGTCTATTCCGCCTTGTTCGTCGAAGATAAGGCTGCCGGTTATACCGGAGATGGTATTGGCATTACTTAGTGGATCGCTCGCTACAACTAAGACCTCACTGTTATCCCGGCTGCCGTTTCCATTTGCATCTATAAACACCATTTTTGCATTGCGCCAACTCGACGTGCAGGCTGTATAGTTTTGCGTAGGGCACAGCACTACGTTGGTTTGTTCGTCTACCGCAGAAAAGCGAGCGCGTTGAACCACTGCACTTAAATTGTTTAAATCAGAGGTAATTCTATTTTTGATTACGATATTTTGAATGCCAGGGGCAACTGTGGTGAGAATAATGGCAAGAATAGCGACGGCAACAAGCATTTCTAGAAGGGTTAATCCTCGCTGTCTCGACATTATGGATAGTCGTGCTGTAAGCCTAGTGTTTGTCATAAACGGTATTCGATTCCACGCGTTGCTATAAAGAGAAACAGGCGGGTTTGCTTTTGCGCCGCCTTTCTCCAATGTAATGTTGTAGCGCCATAATTTTACGCTACTTACTCATATTTTAGGGTAAACTAATTTGAGTTGGCAAAGGTATGTTTTACCGCGCAACCGCATATTTGGCCATACGCCTTACGTTTAATGGCTTGTCGTTCTGCTGTGCTTGAATCTCAACTTAATAATAAATAAATTGCTGACCTTAAGTGCTGCACAACTGCAATACCAGAAGAGTAAATCCAAATAGATGCGCGGATACCACTAACATCTGCGGTCAGATTGTCGTAGAATCAAGTTCCAGGACGCCCCAAAAATACGTGGATATAATGATGCAAAAACAAGCAGTTATTGATGAAATGAAAGTGCTGCCTGAAATTGACGTAGAGTACGAAGTCGCACGTCGAGTCTCGTTCATAAAAAAGCAGTTACTTACTTCTGGTTTAAATTCGCTGGTACTGGGTATTAGTGGCGGCATTGATTCATGCACATTGGGTCGGTTAGCTCAATTAGCAGTAAATGAATTAAACGAAGAGCACCACGAAAAATACCAATTTATCGCGGTTCGTTTACCTTATGATACCCAAGCCGATGAAGACGATGCACAGAAATCTATCGACTTTATCCAGCCCTCTCATTCTCTTGCAGTGAATGTAAAACCTGGCGCAGACGCTATTCATGCGTCTACTTCACAAGCGCTTGCCAGTGCTAACCTTCTTCCCGACAATGAAGCGAAACAAGACTTTGTGAAAGGAAATGTTAAAGCACGTACCCGTATGGTTATCCAGTATGAAATTGCTGGGATGGTTGATGGCCTCGTTTTAGGTACCGATCATTCGGCTGAAAATATTACAGGGTTTTATACCAAGTATGGTGATGGTGCATGTGACCTTGCGCCGTTGTTTGGTCTCAGTAAGCGCCAAGTACGTGCAGTGGCAGCCCATTTGGGTGCACCACATAACGTCATCACTAAAGCGCCAACTGCTGACTTGGAAAGCCTGTCTCCGCAAAAAGCCGATGAGCAAGCATTGGGCATGTCTTACGACCAAATTGATGACTTTTTGGAAGGAAAGCCAGTTTCTGCGGAAGTGGAAGAGAAATTGCTCTATATTTATGAGCGTACACAGCATAAACGTGTGCCAATTCCAACAATTTACGATGAGTTGTAGTCATGAAAAAAATTGAAGCTATCATTAAACCGTTCAAAATGGACGATGTTAGGGAAGCGCTAGCTGAAGTCGGTATCGCAGGGATGACAGTGTCAGAAGTGAAAGGGTTTGGTCGTCAAAAAGGCCATACTGAACTTTATCGCGGTGCTGAGTACCAAGTTGACTTCCTACCCAAGATCAAAATTGAGCTTGTATTGGACGATGACCGCGTTGAGCAAGCGGTTGAAGCTATTCAAACGTCAGCTAAGACAGGCAAAATTGGCGACGGGAAAATCTTCGTTTACAACGTTGAGACCGCCGTACGAATTCGTACCGGTGAACAAAACGAAGACGCGATTTAACTAATCGGTGTTTATCAAGCATAAAAAAGGGAGCCGTTGGCTCCCTTTTTTGGATGATTATCACACGTTAGTGTTTATCGTCAGAGCATTCACCTGTTTTGGGATCACAGCAGCTGCTTTCTGCTTGGTGCACATGACCGTGTTCAAGCTCTTCTTTCGTTGCTTCTCGTACGTCAACAACAGTTACGTCAAAAGTTAGCGGAATACCGGCAAGAGGGTGGTTACCGTCAACAACAACCTCTTCGTCAGTTGTTTCAATGATAATGACCGATTGCTCACCTTGTGGCGTAGTTGCGCGGAAAGACATACCCACTTCAACATCCATACCGTCAAACATTGAGCGTGGTACAGTTTGTACAAGTTCGTCAGCACGTTCACCGTAAGCTTTTTCAGGGTTTACTGAAACGTTGAAGCTATCTTCCTTCGATTTACCAATAAGTGCATCTTCTAGTCCTTCAATTAAGAAGCGACGGCCTAGTAGTACTACTAGTGGCGATTTCCCTTCTGAAGAGTCTAGCGTTGTGCCGTCTTCGGTAGATACGGTGTAGTGTAGCGTTACAACGCTGTCAGAAGTAATTGTCATAACAAATCCTATCTTGGCCCTTTAATAAAGGGCAATAAATGTAATGCAGTAAAAACTGCTTATCGACGTTTTTTCACAATATTGCTAGCTTTCTGCTCAATACTGTACGGCAAAGTATTAGGGTAACAGGTAATGGCGTTATTATCAGCCAATCTGTGTAAATCTTCGCTGGTGGTGTCGTTGTTCAACACAGCAATAAACCAGGTTTCATTATCAAGCGATGCAACATTGAGTATTTTGCCCGCTATACGCCAATTTTCGCCCAACTGCTTTTCTAATGCATCGCCAGGTTTAATATTTACGTTACCTTCAAGCTTAAAGCTGTAGGCGGCGCGTTTGTTTTTACCTAAGAAGCGGGTTCGCGCAACCACTTCTTGCCCCATATAGCAGCCTTTATCAAAGTCGATACCGTTGAGCGCCTGCACATTAATCATCTGGGGCACGTATTCCGCCACTGCGTCGCCTTGCACTAAAGTGTGTACGCTTTGAATTTGTATAGCGTCAAACACGGTTTGGGGATAGCAAGAAAGGGTTTGCGCCTCTATTAACGAATTTATTTGCTTTGCGCCATTATCATCTAAAAGAACAATAATTCCTTTGCAGCTAGTATTGGCAAAGAAGGCGACGCCGTGTTCGCTCTCGACCTTTTCAAGAGAGCCATTGTCACGAGTATCGCTCTCTAGAAGGCGTTCGACTTCGTTTTCGGAGAAAAGCTGGCTTAACGCTGCCTTTACTTCGTTAGTTTTCACTGCATCAAGCGAAATAAAATAAGCGCTGTATGTTTGTGTGTCGTCGAGAATATCAACCTTAGAGAACACACCATACTTATTAAGCTGTGCTAATGAATGACTACCCGCATCTTCATTGGTAACCAACAATAATTTGTTTTGGTGGCGAGTTACGTACCCGGTAGACCACGTTTTGCCTTTATTATCACAATGGGCGAAATGCCTGGCAGTATTTTCGGTTAGCTTATTAATGTTGACCGTAATTTGCCCTTGCAGGTAACTGTCGGCCTGTTCTCCTTCCAAAGAAATTATCATGGCATTTGAAAGCTTGACCACAAATTCACTTGGAAGACTTTGTAATGATGCGATAGATGTCATATTCACCACTGTAAAATTCGCTGTATGTACTCAAGGTATGGTAAAACCATCAATATTCAAGGGCAATACATGGGAATGTGCGCAGATTAAGATCTATTTAGTTTGCCTATCTGACCAAAAGAGCAGTGATCCCCACGCATAGGGCATGGTATTATTGTTAGCGAATAAAAAACGGTATGAAAGACATATGTTTGAACCAAAAAGATTAGCGCGATTAAAGTGGGCGTGTCGCAGAGGCATGCTAGAGTTAGACGTACTTTTACTTCCTTTTGTGGAAGAAGCCTTCGATTCTTTAAGTTATGAAGATCAAGAAACATTTGAACGTTTACTCACCAGTGATGACCCTGATTTGTTTGCATGGATCATGGGACACCAGAAGTGCGAAGACCCTGAACTAGCCGCCATGGTGGCGACTATCGTCAACCGTGTCAAAGTATAGAATTTGCATTACGCACAATAGGTTTAGAAGGTTATTTGGGGAAGTATGCGTTGCTGTTTGTCTTTTCGCAGCATTGTGCAGCCTTCCTCAATACTTGTGGTCTTGGCTGAGCTTCTCAAAATTGATAGCGCTCGTTGCTGTTGCAACTACGTTAGTTATTTTCTGGCGTCTTTATGACGCGTTTAGTAACAAAATTTCTGCTACTCAATACGCTCTCTCTTTGACCAGCGATGGTATTATCCGGGTTGTTGACGACAGCACGCTCCCACTGGATTTGCAAAGCATGCCAAAAGGTAGCTTGTTAGTTGATGCTCAGGTCGACGGCACATCAATGAACATTCATCATTCTTCCCAGCTCTTTACTTGGGGGCTGTGTATCAATGTGCTGCGCCAAAAACGCAGATGGTTTGAAAAAGATCATAGCCATCTCGCTTGGATCTTAAAAGGTGAGTGCTGCGAAGCAGACTATCGCCGGTTGGCTAGAGCCATTATCTTGGCCCGAAAAGCAACGCCTTAAAGGAATTAAAAAGATGTTTCGTGAGTATACCAAAGCGTTATTTAAACGCGTTGACGCCAGGCAGCTTATGCAGTTTAAACCGCCTACGTTGCCTCAGCGCATCTATACCAAAACGCTCAATGTCGACAATGTGCACTACGCTTCTTTTTGTCAGGAAGTTGACTGGCCGGCAAATGAGCATGCCCATCCACTTTATTTACAGATGCTTTCCTTACCATTGCAAATGCAGTGCTTGCTGGACAAACAAAGCCCATTTCCATTGCTTGGTCTTATCCACGCTGCTAACAAAGTATCGGTAATAGACCATTGCGATTTAAGCGAGCCCTTTGAATGTCGCGTGCGCTTTCACGATGTGAGACCGCATAACCGAGGTTGGGAAGTGGATGTGATGTTAGAAGCGCTGCAGGCAGGGAACCTGGTTTACAGGGCAATAAGTAGTTACTTAGTGAAGGTGAAAGCCGTTCATGTAGCTCCACTTGGTGCTAAAAATGACTTACATGACGATTGTGAATTAGAGAATAGGGCGCTCATCGGCGAAATTAGTGCCTCGGCTAATACAGGTCGCCGCTATGCAAAGCTTTCTGGCGACTATAACCCTATTCACTTGTCTGCAATATCTGCCAAAGCATTTGGGTTTAAACAGCCTATAGCGCACGGCATGTGGACATTGTCACGCGCTGTGTCGGCATTTGTAAGTCATCAAGACTTCAGACAATCTATGAGCGTAAAAGAAGTAAATTGCCGCTTTAGAAAACCCGTGTTTTTGCCCTGTGACATTCATATTCAACAACACTGTAAAACAGATAATAGTGTGCTAATAGACGTTACCGATAGTAATGACAGCCTTGTACATTTATCTGCTAGTTTAGTGTTTAATCAGGCCTGAATTAACGTTTAATCAGGTGCAGATAAACGGGAGATAACCTAAGGTTAATATCAGCCCGCATAGATCGTTGCTCACTCAGAAGGCGCTGGCAAGTTTCCTAGCAAAGCGTAGGAATCTGAAAGGGAACAGACTGGTATAATACTGTGGAAGGTGAAAAGAGAGCATGCTGTGATGCTCTCTTTTTGTTTGACGTGTTTTATTGAGCGCTAAATGATGCAGTGTGAATGTATTGACCAGTCATTAAAAAAGGCGCATCAACAATGGCGCCTTCTGTAGACTGATACAGATCTTACTTTATGCACTAGTCGGCATCGGCGAAGCTGTCTTGAGTAATTAGCGAGCCAACGTCAGCGCCTGACAGCTGTTTTCTGGGAATAAGTATTGTAGGAACGGGGTTGTCTAACTGGTCAGGGTAGTCCAAATTAAAGTGTAACCCTCTGCTTTCCTTTCGCTCCATCGCACATCGCACAATGAGTTCTGCAACCGTAACAAGGTTTCGAAGCTCTAGCAGGTTATTACTTACCCTGAAGTGTGAGTAATACTCAGTAATCTCTTGCTCTAATAGCTTAATGCGGCGCATGGCCCGTTCAAGGCGCTTATCCGTGCGTACAATACCTACGTAATCCCACATAAACAGCCTAAGTTCGTGCCAGTTATGTTGAATGATGACTTCTTCGTCAGAGTTAGACACTTGGCTCTCATCCCAAGGCGCAATAGACTCTTCACAGTCTGCACTGGGAAGGTTTTTAATAATATCTTCTGCTGCAGCGCTGGCAAAAACCACACACTCAAGTAAAGAATTAGATGCCATGCGGTTGGCGCCATGCAGACCTGTGTAGGCCACTTCACCGATTGCGTATACATTATTCAAGTCGGTTTTGGCATTAAAGTCGGTCATCACTCCGCCGCAGCTATAGTGCGCAGCAGGCACGACTGGGATAGGTTCACGGGTTATATCGATACCAAGCGAGCGGCACTTGCGATAAATATTAGGGAAGTGCTTGACGATAAAGTCAGCAGGCTTGTGACTGATATCCAAGTACATGCAGTCAGCGCCCAATCGCTTCATTTCATAGTCGATAGCGCGAGCGACTACGTCGCGCGGCGCAAGATCGCCACGTTCATCAAATTTGTGCATAAAGCGGGTACCGTCGGCGTGGCATAGGTTTGCGCCTTCGCCGCGCAGCGCTTCTGTAATCAAAAAGTTACGTGCCTGCGAGTGGAATAAGCAAGTCGGATGAAATTGATTGAATTCCATATTGGCCACGCGACAACCCGCTCGCCATGCCATGGCAATGCCGTCACCGCTCGACACATCGGGGTTCGATGTATACTGGTATACCTTACTACCACCGCCAGTCGCTAGCGCAACGAAAGGGGCGCGAATTACTTCAACGTGCTCTTGTTGTCTATTCCAAACATAAGCTCCCACAACGCTGTTCTTTTCTTCCTTCGAAGGAATGAGATCAATGGCGTTATAGCGCTCAAATATGTGAATGTTTGGATGGGTCGATACCGCGTCGTTTAATGTAATTTGAAGCGCTTCGCCTGTGGCATCTGCAGCGTGAAGAATTCGCCGGTGGCTGTGTCCGCCCTCACGGGTAAGGTGAAAGCGCTCCTCACCAGATTCACTTTTTTCTGTATCAAACGGTACACCGTAGCTGATAAGCCACTCAAGTGACGCCTTTGCTCGTTCTGCAGTAAATCTTACGGCTGGCTCTTCGCAAAGCCCAGCACCTGCAGCAAGCGTGTCTTTTACGTGTGCGTCTATGGAGTCTTGTTCATCGAATACTGCGGCAATACCACCTTGTGCATAGCGGGTAGAGCCTTCATTGCGGTCACTTTTACTAAGTACAATAACCTGACAATGGTCGGCAAGCTTAAGCGCCAAGCTCAATCCTGCCGCGCCACTCCCAATAATCAATACGTCACAACGGTGTTCTATTGCATTTGATGTGGAAGTTAGTGAAGACGATACAGATTTCATGTATTTTTATATCAATTCAAACGAGCAAAGGTTCGGCAAGTCTAAAGGATGAGTAGCAAAACACAATCATTCTTGCCCCCTGGCCTAAGCATTTTTTAAAATATTTAATGCTTTTACAGAACTTTTGTAAAAAGAACGCGTCTATACACATGCTTGTTAGAGCTATTGTGTAGTTGAAGTAGGGAGTAATGGCTCGAATGAGCGAGCAGATAACCGACCAACAACTGGTCGAAAAAGTACAGCGTGGCGATAAAAATGCGTTCAACTTGTTGGTAACTCGTTACCAACATAAAGTGATGCATCTCGTTTCTCGCTATGTGAAAAATACCGGTGACGTTGCTGATGTAACGCAAGAAGCGTTTATCAAAGCATACCGTGCCTTACCTAATTTTCGTGGCGACAGTGCATTTTATACTTGGCTTTATCGCATTGCGGTAAACAGTGCCAAGAACTATCTTGTATCTCAAGGTCGCAAGCCGCCTGCAAGCGATGTCGATGCTGACGAAGCAGATTTCTATGAGGGTAGTGATGCATTAAAAGAGCAATCTACACCCGAGCGAAGCCTGTTATCTGAGGAAATTGAAGAAACCCTGTTTAAGGTAGTTGAGAAGCTGCCGGACGATTTACGTATGGCGATAACGCTGCGTGAAATTGAAGGGTTGAGCTATGAAGAAATCGCGAACGTAATGTCGTGTCCTGTGGGTACGGTGAGATCCCGTATTTTTAGGGCTCGCGAGGCGATTGATAAAGTTATTCAACCGTTGTTAGAAAATTAAAAAGAAATAAAATCAAAAAAAGATGAACTTTCTTTTTTCCACGATGACTAACAGCTGTGTTAGGGTAGTTAACGATCACTTTGATCTGGAAATGAATATATGACGCAACAGCAAGAAAAATTGTCCGCATTCATGGATGGTGAGATAGAAGGCAATGACATCATCGATGCGATTAAGCAAGATGAAGCGCTTCAGGCCAAATGGCAACGTTACCATGTGTATCGCGGTGCAATGCGAAAAGAAGCAAGTGTTGCTCCACAGTTGGACATCACCGCAAGCGTAGCAGCTGCGCTTGAAAACGAGCCAGCTATTGTCGCACCTAAACGCTCGCGCTGGCAGTCGATACCATTGATTGGCAATGTTGTTCCTTTTGCGAAGCAGTCAGGCCAGTTTGCAGTAGCTGCGTCGGTGGCAGTGGCAGTTATCTTTGGTGTTCAATACACTAATCAAGAAGCGCCTACCGAGCCATTTATGACAGCGCCAACGATTGCTCCTCAAGGTGGATTGTCTCCAGTGAGTTTGGAACAAACCAGAACGTTACCACGTAACGACATGAATGAAATGCTTGAGAAAAAGCGCAAAATTAATGCATTGATTGCTGATCATGAGCAGCAAATAAAGCTTAAGCAAGCGCAAGAGGACGAAGGTGAAAGCGAAACAAGTGGACCAGAGCGCCCATAAGTTATCGCAGCCAGTCAACATTAGTTGGAATGTGCTTTCGCAAGTAAATTGCGACTGACATGCATTTCATATTTTAATCATACCAGCATATACTGCTGGTATGTTTGTTTTAAGGCAGGAAAAAATGCGCTGTAGTTCTATCCTTGCACTTTTTTTCATTTCGGGCGCGGCTATTCAGCCCACTATTGCCCAAACTACTTCGCTGAGCGAAGAAACGAAAGCTCCTATTGCCCCAGTCCAAAACGTGAATGATGGCGACGTTGAATTAGACGCTAACTCAGAATCAAACACGAGGGCTGTTCGACTAGATGAAGCCGATCAAGAAGAAGCAGTGCGAGAAGACGTGATTCAAGAGCAACTTGAACAAAGTCGAAGCGAGCAAAATGCATCTGCTTCTCGCACACGAGAGCCTCAATCGGCCAACCAGTGGTTAGCTGAACTTCAAAACATTATAACCAATGCCAATTTCCAAGTGTCTTTTGTGCAAACTATTGCAGGAAAGGAAACCGTTCCATATTTATGGCGCCACGGGATTATGGAAGATGGCTCTGAATTAGAGCAGTTAAATCTTCAAAATGGACCAGGCCGCGAGCTGATTCGTGTGAACGATGTGGTGAGTGTATTTGAGCCAGATGTACAACCCTATAGCTTGCGTTCAAAGCATATCAACGGCCCAATACCAAGTGTATTATTGTATCATCCTGAACAGCTTGCCGAAGCCTATGAGTTCGTCGCTGTGGGAAGAGCGCGGGTGGCAGGACGTTCAGCGCAACAAATTCGAATAGTCAGCCGAGATAACACGCGATTTGGTTATCAACTGTGGCTGGATGAGTCGTCTGGTATGTTGCTCAAACTGAACATGCTTGATTTGCAAGGGGCGCTATTAGAGCAGATTCAGGTCACGGCATTTGCGATATCGCCAGAGCCTGCTGATTATTTCTCACGAATTAATTCTGCGTCGTTACCCGCGCCCATGGCGCTGAGCAACACGCCAAATCGTGCACACAAATGGGATGTCACCTATTTGCCGGCTGGCATGCGAGAAATAAAGCAAGATACAAGACGATTGGCCTTAACAGGGCAAATTGTAGAATATAAACTCTTTTCAGATGGATTGGTTGACGTATCTGTGTATGTTCAGCCTGCGGAAGATGCGTTAGGTGAAACGCTGGCGCTGCGCAATGAAGTGAGTACGTTCTTAACGTTGACAGACGGCAAAGCCCAGGTGACAGTGGTGGGAGAAATACCTTTGCAAACCGCTAACGCTATTGCTACGTCTTTACGCCCCGTCAGCAGTGTAAGTGAATAACCGCGCAATTGAGTAACAATGATAAGAGAAACCGCCACCGTAGTTGCCGTTAATGGTGATACGGTCACCGTAGAAGCAGCGATTAAATCGACCTGTAACGCATGCCAAGCACAAAGTGATTGTGGTACCGGCGTTATTTCTCGTGCGCTTGCACCGAAAACGCAGCAGTTGACGCTGCGTACTCCCATGCCTGTGCGGGTTGGCCAAGAAGTGACTGTAGGCATACCGGAAGCAGGTATTTTAAGTGCATCGGCTTGGTTGTATTTGCTACCGCTTATAGCGTTTATCGGGGCATATTCGGTGTCGATATCATTACTTAGTAGTAACGGATTTACTCACGAGTTATGGGCCATGCTGCCAAGTGGGTTAGTAACCTTGTTTACCTATAAACTAATTGCTTACAAGTTGCGTCGTGTAGAACGTACGAAATATCAACCTGTCCTATTGGGTCAAAAAGATCACAGTGCAGTAGAACATTGATTTTTTGAAGGGCTTTACGCTGCTCAATGGTTTAACACGGGTCTGCTCCATACGAGGCCATTTTATACGAGATAATAGTGTTAACTCACGCTCATCAATGTAGCCAAGTTTTGAGATAGGCCGAGGAAGTCACGTCAGGTTGCCACTTCCATTCGTTATGTTTCTTGAAAGTAATAAATTTTCCACCACGCCAATTCGCTTTTCGCGCAAGAAATGGGTAAAATCCGCACGCGCTGCGTATAACCCTTTAAGCAAGGCAAGCAGCATTTTTTGTTTAATGAATTTTTCTGCAGGTAATTTCCAGCATTATGCAACAATCGCACATTCGTAACTTCAGTATTATCGCCCACATTGACCACGGTAAGTCTACGCTGTCAGACCGTCTAATCCAGCATTGTGGAGGGCTAACAGACCGTGAAATGGCTGAACAGGTTCTCGACTCAATGGACCTGGAAAAAGAGCGCGGTATTACTATCAAAGCGCAAAGCGTAACGCTGAACTACGAAGCGCGCGACGGTGAAACTTATCAGCTTAACTTCATCGACACTCCCGGACACGTTGATTTTACCTATGAAGTATCTCGTTCTCTTGCTGCCTGTGAAGGTGCGCTTTTGGTTGTTGATGCAGGTCAGGGCGTAGAAGCACAGACTTTGGCAAACTGCTATACCGCCATCGAGATGGATATGGAAGTGGTGCCTGTACTAAATAAAATCGACCTGCCTCAGGCTGAGCCAGACCGCGTTGCAGAAGAAATTGAAGATATTGTTGGTATCGATGCACTGGACGCTGTGCGCTGCTCAGCAAAAACCGGTATCGGTATTGAAGATGTACTTGAAGTTATTGTAAATAAAATTCCGCCGCCAGAAGGTGACCGCGAAGCGCCACTTAAGGCGTTGATTATCGATTCTTGGTTTGACAACTATCAAGGCGTTGTTTCACTGGTACGTATTGTCGAAGGCCAGTTGACCAAGAAAGACAAAATTCAAATTATGTCAAACGGTCAAACGCATCAGGTTGACAAAATTGGTGTATTTACGCCTAAGCCACTCGATACAGGCACATTAAGAGCCGGTGAAGTAGGCTTTATCATTGCAGGGATTAAAGATATCCAAGGCGCGCCTGTGGGCGACACCATTACCTTGGCACGTGAGCCTGCTGACGCAATGCTACCGGGCTTTAAAAAGGTTAAACCTCAGGTTTATGCCGGTATTTTCCCAATAAGCTCTGATGACTACGAAGACTTTCGTGACGCTCTGGCGAAATTAAGCCTGAACGACGCTTCACTATTCTATGAGCCAGAAAGCTCTGCCGCGCTAGGTTTTGGATTCCGTATTGGTTTCCTTGGCATGCTGCACATGGAAATCATTCAAGAGCGTTTAGAGCGTGAATATGACTTGGGTCTTATCACCACTGCGCCAACGGTAATTTACGAAGTAGAAACGACCAAGGGCGAAACCCTTACCGTAGATAGCCCAGCTAAGCTACCTCCGGTAAACGATATTGCGGAAATTCGTGAGCCTATGGTTGAAGCCAACATTCTTGTACCACAAGAATACTTGGGTAACGTAATTACACTTTGTGTTGAAAAGCGCGGTATGCAAACCAACATGACATACCACGGTAAGCAAGTGGCGGTAACTTATGAGCTGCCAATGGCAGAAGTGGTGCTCGATTTCTTCGACCGCTTGAAATCTACGAGCCGTGGTTTTGCATCGCTTGATTACAACTTTAAGCGTTTCCAGACATCAGACATGGTGCGTGTTGATATTCTTATTAACGGTGAACGTGTAGACGCGTTAGCGGTAATTACGCACAGAGAAAACTCTCAAGGTCGTGGTCGTGAGCTGGTCGAAAAGCTTCGTGAGCTTATTCCACGACAAATGTTCGATATCGCTATTCAGGCGGCTATCGGTAACCATATTGTTGCAAGAAGTACAGTTAAACAGCTACGTAAAAACGTAATCGCGAAGTGTTACGGCGGTGACGTAAGCCGTAAGAAGAAACTACTTCAAAAGCAGAAAGAAGGTAAAAAGCGAATGAAGCAAGTGGGTAATGTTGAATTGCCACAAGATGCGTTCCTTGCAGTATTGAAGGTGGGCAAATAATGGCGAATTACTTCTCCTTGATTTTGGTGGCACTCACCTTAATAACAGGATTAATCTGGCTAGTGGATAGCCTAGTGTTTGCACCAAAGCGAAAAGCACGTTTACAGGCTGCGGCAACCGCAGAAGGAGCGGGCTATGGAGAAGATCCTCAACTGCCGTACCTTGTTGATACTTCGCAACAGATTTTTCCTGTTATTGCTTTCGTATTGGTATTGCGTTCGTTTTTATATGAACCATTTCAAATTCCTTCAGGCTCAATGATGCCCACTCTGTTAGTGGGTGACTTCATTTTGGTTGAAAAGTTTGCCTATGGCGTGAAAGACCCGGTTTTCAGAAGTAAGCTTATTGAAACTGGCGTTCCAGAGCGTGGTGATGTGGTGGTTTTCAAGTACCCTGAAGAGCCTTCAATAGACTACATTAAGCGCGTGATCGGTTTACCGGGCGATACTGTGGTTTATCAAAACAAACAGGTTTATATCAAACCGAAGTGTGAGACTGGCAACAACTGTCCTAAATTGAAAGCCGTACCGCTGACGTTCCAAGAGCGTGGTGAGTTCGTACAGGACATGGCGCAGCTTATGCGTTACACCGAAGATTTAGGCACAGTAGAGCACGACATTTTGCGCCACCCAGTACGCGAGATATCGCCGGTTAATTTTTATACCCAGCCTGGAACGCGCAGCAATGAGTGGATTGTGCCAGAAGGTCAGTATTTCGTGCTAGGCGATAACCGTGATAACAGCCGCGACAGCCGTTTTTGGGGTTTTGTGCCAGATGCAAACTTGGTTGGAAAAGCGGTGGCGATTTGGATTTCATTTGAATTTGAGCGCAGTCCGTCAGACTTCCTTCCAACTTGGGTACCAACAGGTGTTCGATTTGAGCGAGCAGGTGGCATTCATTAATGCAGGGAATTGATAAATATCGTCGTCTGTACAAGGCGATAGGCTACACATTTAGCAATGAAGCTTTATTGGAACAAGCACTTACTCATCGCAGTGCGGCTAAACAGCACAATGAGCGACTAGAATTTTTAGGTGACGCTATTTTAGGCATGATTGTTGGGGAAACGCTGTTTAAGCGATTCCCAACTGTGCCAGAAGGCAAACTCACACGAATGCGCTCTACTTTGGTTAAAGGAGACACACTGGCAGAACTTGCAAAGGAAGCCAGTGTGGGTGAACTACTTAACTTAGGGCCCGGTGAGCTCAAAAGCGGTGGTCATCGTAGAAGTTCGATTTTAGCCGATGCAGTTGAAGCTATTTTAGGGGCTATTTATCTCGATTCCGGTATGGACGAGGTACGAGGCGTTATAGACCGTTTATGGGAAACCCGCATTAACAAACTAGATCCTAATGCCCACCCTAAAGACAGCAAAACTCGTCTTCAAGAGTTTTTACAAGGTCGTAAACAAGCGCTACCAACCTATGAAGTGCTGTCTATTTCAGGGAAAGATCATGCTCAGACTTTTGAAGTTAGCTGTCAGGTAGAAAGTCTACCAGAAGCGGTAGTGGCGTCTGGCAATAGCCGCCGAAAAGCAGAACAAGAAGCTGCTCGTTTAACATTGGAGAAGCTTGATGACAACGCATGATGAATCGAATTTGCCAGAAATGCCTGATATTCAAACTCGCTGTGGCCTAGTTGCCATAGTAGGTCGCCCTAATGTAGGTAAATCGACCTTGCTCAATCGCTTGCTAGGTCAAAAAGTAAGCATTACGTCGCGTAAGCCGCAAACCACGCGCCACCGCATTCTTGGTATAGACACCGATGGTGACTATCAAGCGATTTACGTTGATACCCCAGGGCTTCACCAAGACGAAAAGCGCGCGATTAATCGCTACATGAACCGCGCGGCATCAAGCTCTTTGGCTGAAGTTGGCCTTGTGCTTTTTGTTGTCGAAGGCGATCGATTCAACGCCGAAGATGAAATGGTATTAAGTAAGGTTAAACAAGCGAACCTTCCTTGCTATCTCATCGTAAACAAAATGGATAAGGTTGAAGATAAAGAAAACTTTATGGTTCACCTTAAAAAGCTTGGCGAAAAGCACCCGTTTGAGCACATGATCCCTATCAGTGCTAAACAGGGCCGAATGGTTGACGAAATTAGAGAGTTAGTGGCCACGTCGCTACCTAAAAGTGAGTTTTTCTTCCCAGAAGATTACATTACTGACCGCTCAAGCCGCTTTATGGCTGCTGAAATCATTCGCGAAAAGCTTATGCGCTTTACCGGCGATGAACTGCCTTACTCTACTACTGTGGAAATTGAGCAATTCAAAATGGCAGACAATGGTGTTTATCGTATCAGCGGTCTGATTTTGGTAGAGCGTGAAACCCAAAAACGCATGATCATCGGCAAAGGCGGAAAGCATTTGAAAACCATTGGTGAGCAAGCGCGTAAAGATATGGAAAACTTGTTCGACAACAAAGTATTTCTAGAACTTTGGGTGAAAGTGAAACAAGGCTGGGCTGATGATGAACGTGCTCTACGCTCTCTAGGTTACGGTGACGACAGTAACTTCTAGTTCACGCTAATATTATCTTTATAACGCTAGTTAGCTGTAACTGGCGTTATATTAGCACGTTATATTAGCAAAGATAGTGAGTCAGCATTTTCGCCAAGTGGTGTAGCTGATGGCTTGTGGACAACTACCTCAGTTAGATGCGCTTATGTGAGCATTTACACGGTGGTTTATTTACTCGGTTCCAACATCTCTAGCAGGCACAACAACTTCTTTTTAGGAGCGGTATATGGCAATTTCAGATATGCGCAGGCAGTACTCAAAGGGCAGTTTGAGTGAGTCAGATATTACTTCAAGTCCATTTATCATGTTCGATAAATGGTTAAAAGACGCCATAGACGCCGGAATTCCTGATCCTACTGCAATGACGGTTGCCACCGTCGATGCCAACGGCCAACCCTCTCAGCGTATCGTTTTGTTAAAAGATGTCAGTGAAAAGGGCTTTGTGTTTTTCACTAACTTAGGCAGCCGTAAGGCACAAGAGTTAGCGGTAAACCCTAAAGTGTCGTGCCACTTTCCCTGGTTTTTTATGGAGCGTCAGGTTCGCGTATGTGGCAGCGTTGAAAAGCTTTCTGTTTCTGAGAATGCTGCTTATTTCTTTTCGCGACCGAAAGACAGTCAGCTAGCAGCGTACGCGTCAAAACAAAGCAAACCTATTGGCAGCAGGGAGCTTCTACTGACCCAGTTTAAGCAGTTAAAAGATAAGTTTGCTAACAAAGAGCTTCCCGTGCCGGACTTTTGGGGCGGTTTCAGGATCGTGCCTCATCAAATTGAGTTTTGGCAAGGTGGAGAAGATAGGCTACATGACCGCTTTGAATACAACAAAACTGAAGATGGCGCGTGGGTAACACAGCGCCTTATGCCGTAGGGAATACGTTCACCTTTCGTTCCCGCTAAAGTACTTCACTAGAATGTGAGCCCGTTTAACTATTGAGCTTGTAGATAGCGTGCGGCGAGATAAGTAACAAGGAGGCATCTAAACCGTGATTGATAGTCATTGCCATCTCGACTTACTTGCACAAAAGAAAGATCTTAGAGTTGCATTAGAAAGCGCCAAAGCCGCAGGGCTTACCCGCATCATGGCGCCTAGCATTACCCCCGAATCTTGGCAGGCGTTACAAGCGCTCAATGAACGCTTTGAAAGCCTTTTATCTATTGATACTGCGCTTGGACTCCATCCTTATTTTTTAACTGGCAGTGAGCTTGAAAAGCCAGAGCAAACACTCAAGAAGAGTCTTCGTCAACTTGAGGACGCTACGGCTAACTTGCACCCTTCGGTAAAAGCCGTGGGGGAAACAGGTATCGATGGGCATATAAGCGTGCCATTAGCGCTTCAAAAGGAAGCGCTACATAACCATTTGAAACTTGCCGATAAAGTATCGTTACCCGTAATTTTACATCACAGAAAAAGTCATCATCTGCTAGTTGAAGCATTGAAGCAAACCAAATACCAAGGTATAGGCGTTGTACATGCTTTTTCAGGAAGTATTGAAGCGGCCAAAGGGTATATTGAAAGAGGGTTTTACCTAGGTATAGGCGGTACGATTACCTATGAGCGTGCTCAAAAAACACGAAACACCCTTGGTTTTTTGTTAGAACACCATTTTGATAAATTGCTTTTAGAAACGGATGCCCCTGATATGCCCATGTGCGGTAGACAAGGAGAAGCAAACGAACCTCGTTATTTATCAGATGTCGTTGATGTTATAAGCGACCGCTATGGCATGTCACATAAAGAAATAGTGTCCACCACCACAGCGAACTACACTCGACTATTTGATATTGATGCTGGAAGTGAAGCATAGACTTCCAAATTAGCTATCTAGCGCTTCTCTTTATTTCTTTTTGATTCGATTACCTGAATAAACCATGGGCGAGATTTATAAAAGGCCCGGGTTAGGTAAATACCTAGCATGAGCGCTAAAAAGACGAGAATACACGCAATAAGAGCAAGCTGGTAACGCAATGTCAGTGGACTCTCGAGGACAGCCTGCGTGTTCATGTGAATATTCACATAACCTAGTAAATTTTCATTATCGTCAGTGATAACGCCAACATAGGTTAGCGGCGTTACACTTTGCGACTGACTCATCGACACCACACTGGCAATTTGAGGCAAAGGAGCAATATACCTCCCGTCCTTATCAAACACAGACAAGGCAAGAATGTGTGGCTCGTCGACCAAAATAGAGGCGACACTTTCAATATACTCCCGTTGAGTGAGAGTATCAGATAGCGCGGAATCTACATTGTTCTCAGTTTCCTGATTCGAAAGTGCGTCAGCGATAAAGGCAGGTTGTAGCAGTTTTGCATACTGCCTTGCTATGCTCTCACCAGAGAAGCGAGTTTGCACGGTAAGCCAGTCGTTTTGGTATTGTTGGAATAACAGAAGCAATACCACTATCAAAGCAAACACCGCACTCACTACTATTGTGTGGAACAATCGCTTTAGAACTGTGTACAACGAATGCGAGTCATTCTTTGTTTGTGAAGCTGCTTTGCTTAGCCCGTCTACCAATTCGCTTTTCCATAAAGTCACGAGGGTTGCCTAACAGTAGGATAATTCGAAATAATTTAAAAGGAGATATTTTATTAGTTAGCCTAATTGGTTAGCATTAGAGCACCATTTGCCAATCACCGCAGTTTCTGTGTGCGTTATGAAAGACACTCTTCTTAATAATATCGATAATGACGATATCCATTTAGCTTCTTTTTTGTCTCATGTAGTTAGCAATAGTCACAACGACAGTGCGTATTCACATACGTTAACCGTTATTGGTCAAGCTGTAACACCTTATCTACTGCACAGCGTTTTAATTAAACTCAACGATGTGTTTACTCCTTCTAGCGCTGCTTTCCATCATTTACACAAGCAAATGGGGGATGATGTAATAGAAATTAGAGGTGCTTTGCAAAACACTGAACTTGAGCAGATTAAGCCACTGCTGGGCGACGTATCCAAGGCATATAATGTTGATGTTGGTTTGCAGGGCTCTCGCCCCTCATTGTCTGAGCCAGGACTACTGGTCATGGACATGGATAGCACTGTCATCGCGATTGAATGTATCGATGAAATAGCTAAATTGGCGGGTGTTGGCGAGCAGGTGGCAGAAGTTACCGCTAAGGCAATGCGTGGAGAAATTGCGTTTAATGATAGCTTAACGCATAGAGTGGCCTGCTTGGAAGGCGTGCCAGTTAGTCACCTTAATCAAATTCGTGACAGCATACCTATCATGCCCGGCATTCAAGCCTTGCTTACTCACTTGAAACAGCATAATTGGAAATTAGCGATCGCCTCAGGTGGATTCACCTTTTTCGCTGACCACCTAAAAGCAAGGCTTGGACTCGATTTTGCCATTTCTAACACGCTTGCGGTGAAAAACGAGCAGCTGACTGGAAAAGTAGAGGGTGAAATTGTCAATGCAGACGTTAAGGCGCGAACCGTAAACGCCCTTGCCGAGAAGTGGCAAATTTCAGCCAAACAAACCGTTGCTATGGGTGATGGAGCTAACGATTTGGTCATGATGGCTGAATCAGCGCTAGGCGTGGCGTGTCACGGTAAGCCACTGGTTAATGAAAAGGCGGATGTGGCAATCCGCATTGGCAGTTTACATAGCCTTCTGTATTTTCTAGACAAGTAGTTAGCGAGAGTCTGTAATACAAGCGTTAGTTTTGGGGCAATAAAACTAGCGCTTCACACTTTATCGGTTACCTTTCACCAGCCACAAGTTTCCAAAATCTTGTGATTAAAATCCTCCCGTGATGGGTCTTAACCTACGGGCTCATTTAAATTGATAGGCTTTGCTATTTCACTACGCGTTGCGCGCAATAGCTTTAGGTTGAACCGCACTTTTTAACGTTTTATTTGCCGTGATGTCTTCCACTGTAAAGCCGTATCTTATAAGTACTTCATCTGTGACATCGACTAGGTGAGAGCACGCTGCAATACTCCACATTTTCTTCTCTAGCTCACGGGCCCGGTGCATGGCGTACATGGTGACGTAATTGATTTCCGTTTGCAGCATGGTCATGTCTGGCTTGCCGGTTGTGGTTAGCATGACATGAATGGCCACGAACTGGCCGCGAACCATAGCTTCTCTAATAAATGCTCGGCGCTGCTCGTTATTTTCGAATTTATCGGAATAGCGAGGAATGATCGCCATTCGCGGCTCTTTTTGTGATGCATCGAATGAGATAAATAATTCCTGTCGCAACGGCATATTTTCAAGCTTAACGGCCTTAATGCCACTTTGTACAAAAGGTATATCTTGTTTTCTGTCTCTAAAGAGAAACTCTAAATTCACTTGCCCACGTTCGGCGTATTGCGTGGTTAGGGTGGTTATGCGTTCGTCCTGCTTTCCGACAATACAAGCCTGTGGAGTGTAGCGAACACCTTCCTTACTCATTAAGAAGGATAGGGAAGTAGCGTTTCGCGCATTAATACAACGAAGCGCCTGTCCCATGCCTGGTACTTCTTCTTCGTCGTTCTCTACTTTAAGGCTGCCTTTGTTCTTTTTAATCAGTTCTTCAAAGAAGTTTCTAGCACTTTTGCCTTCGTCGCCCGGCATAGTTTTTAAATGAAGAATGTTCTTGTCGACGTTGTGATAAATGATTTCGTATTGCAAATGCATGACATCAAAGGAATTGGCAATTTCTTGCAGACGAGGGAAGGCGACTTCTACTTTGCCCTCTAAATTACCTTTATATTCTTTGCTCAACTCTATACGAAGTCCAAGTCCATGCACCGAAATATCTTCGCTGATCCCTTTGTGCACCAGTTCTTCATTATTGAAGCGAGCTTCAATTTGGGTTCTCAGCTGATAGCGACTTTCAATGCGTTGCTCTTCATATTTAAACCTGACAACCTGAACATTCGAAGGAGCGCGATTGCGGGGATGCCCAAAATTTCGCAGATGAGAGAGGTTTTCTCGATTAAACTTAAATTCGTTGTAGGTCTCTTGCCCTGTTACTGAGGTTACATCGGTTACGTGTGCCAAGAATCGCAGGTTTTTCAGCTTTGACATCAGTCGAGCCGATGGCGGAGTGTTCAGTTTTTTAACTTTATTACCTACAGAATCCGGAATGGAAAGCGGGATATGGGCCTGCTCAGGGTCAACCTTTGTTAAGGTTATTTTAAATACACGCCAACTCGCTTTTTTAGAGCCAAACCCTAAAAATACTCGGGTTAGTACGTCTTTTTGCAAGAGTTCCTCGTAAGACGCTGAGTAAAAGTAGACCTTGTCGTTCTGCAAATGAGTAAAACTAAATACGAAAATCTCTCTTACTTCTTCTGACTTCTGCAATAAGCGCATAAGCCTTTCCTGGGTGAGTAAGAAGTTCAATCGACAGTTATCGTCTTCGTCTTGCCAATACTGCACGGTTTCGCGGTTCACTTCATTAACCATAGCAAACCGGGGAACCATTGTTTTATTAATGACGTCTATATACACCGGCAGCGTGGGGCTACGCGGCGAAAAGTACTGCTCACAAATCTTACTGGTAATCGCCTCAATCGTATTGCTCATATTAACTTTATATCGGCGTTTATTGCCGTGTATAAAGCTTTCTAAGAATTTGTCGAATGCGGGGCTTGGCTTTTCTTTATCTCGTTGCAAGGCAAGATAGTTAACATCGTTTTTAGTTATTATCTTTACGAGCTTATATGCAATGCCATTCTTTTTGTCCATGGCAAATTCATTCTCTAAGCCCCTAAAGAATATAAACAGCGTTTCTCCTTTTTTGAAAAACGCGTCTTTAGAAAGTTTTACCTGTAAGCCTTCAAGAGATATATCAACACTCAAACCGCGCATTGATTGATTGGCGCTATTGAATAATTCTACCGCCACAGCGAAGTTCATGCGTTCAGTGTTGCGCTGTCTGTAATCAAGCAGGTTTACGGTAGGAACTTTAAACTGCTCCAATACTGCTGAGCGCTTTTTGAGTTCAGGGTTTTCTTTATCAGCGCGTTCTTGTGCGAGTTCTTTTTCGCGCATTAAGCGAAAGTTGTTTTCGGTGTTTTGTACTGCCTCGTAAACGCCATAAGTATATCGACCAAACACCCTCAACTGCTCTTCAAACTTGTCAACTGCGACGTCATCCATGTAATGGCTACGCCCTTCGTGTACGTATTTATTGCACTTTCCGTCAACATGACCACGCAAATCTATGGTGCGCATACAGGGTTTGGCTAGGCGTTTCACTTCCATTTTGATGAGGAAGCGCTTTTCTTTCGGCACATCAGATGCAGTTTGAAGCAATACCTGGTTAAACTCAGGCTCATTAACCATGGGCTTTAGCTGTTCAATAATATCAGCATATTGCTTTAAATCTTGACTCATGAATGCGCAACTTTGTTGTTTAGTATCATTATTTTAGTTGTTATCGGCAAATCAGCAAAACTCATTAACCCGTAAAATCGTTATACTTTTGTACCAGTTTTACTGGAGGAGAACTGACCTTAGGTTTGTGCTTAATTCACCGTTGTTAAGTGTTAGAATACTCTTTTTAAGCAATGGATAAAACTGGAATATGGCAAAACGTAAAACTGCTTATGTGTGTTCTGACTGCGGTGCAGAGTTCCCTCGCTGGCAAGGTCAATGTTCCGAGTGTAAAGCGTGGAATACGATAAGTGAGTTTGTGGTTGCAAGTGCCAAAAGTGTCGTACGCCAAACCACGTCAGGCTATGCTGGGCAAACCGCTGCCAAAATTGAGACATTAAATGCAATAGATCTCGAATCACTACCGCGATTCTCGTCAACATTTAAAGAGCTAGATAGAGTGCTAGGGGGCGGAATAGTCCCTGGGGCAGCTATGTTAATTGGTGGCTCGCCAGGAGCGGGTAAGAGTACGCTTCTGCTTCAAGTAATGTGTCAGATGGCAAAAAGTGAAACCGCGCTTTATGTCACGGGGGAAGAGTCGCTTCAGCAAGTCGCAATGCGAGCAAAGCGCTTAAATCTACCTGACGACAAGCTGATGATGTTAGCCGAAACAAACGTGGAAACTATCTGCGATTTAGCCCTTACGAAAAAGCCTAAAATTATGGTTATCGACTCTATTCAGGTGATGCACGTGTCAGACGTTCAGTCTGCGCCAGGCAGTGTGTCGCAAGTACGAGAAAGCGCGGCGTATTTAACGCGCTTTGCCAAGCAAAATCATATTGCTATGTTCATTGTTGGCCATGTAACAAAAGACGGTAACTTGGCGGGTCCGAAAGTTCTTGAGCACTGTATCGACAGCTCTATGATGCTGGAAGGAGAAAGTGATGGTCGCTACCGTACGCTTCGAAGTCATAAAAACCGCTTTGGTGCGGTAAATGAGCTTGGCGTATTTGCCATGACAGAAAAAGGCCTTAAAGAAGTAAGCAACCCATCGGCCATATTCTTAAGTCGAGGTGACAATGAAACGCCAGGGTCTAGCGTTATGGTTATTTGGGAGGGCACCCGCCCGTTACTTGTAGAAATACAGGCGTTGGTAGACTATTCGCAGATGTCGAACCCAAGGCGAATCGCTGTAGGGTTGGATCAGAACCGTTTGTCTATGCTGCTCGCGGTTTTGCATCGCCATGGCAATGTGCAAATGAACGATCAAGACGTATTTGTCAACGTGGTAGGTGGTGTAAGAGTATCAGAGACCAGTGCAGACTTAGCCTTATTATTGGCCATGATTTCAAGCTTTAGAAATCGCTCGCTGCCCAGAGATTTAATCGTATTCGGCGAAGTCGGGCTAGCCGGCGAGATTCGCCCGGTTCCTAACGGAACGGAACGCATTATCGAGGCAGCGAAACATGGTTTTAAGCGGGCGATCGTGCCAAAAGCCAATGCGCCTAAGCAAGCCATTAATGGCATGAAAGTGGTACCGGTAGCGCGCTTATCTGAGGCGTTAGACGCGCTTGAGTAATGCGAAAGGCTCAACATTTAAGTAAAGTGTTGACGGTGCCTGTTAAATTGAAAGGCCTATTAAATGGGCCTTTCCTGCATTAAACGAGCGAAACCCGTTTTTTGAAGGTTAATGTGGCGCCTGATAAACCGCATTAACTAATGCATTCAGGTCTTTCTCTTCGATACTGGCGTCGTCGCTGTTTAAAGTAATTAAACGACGAAGGGCGCTAATGCTGTCTACATCCATTCGCTCAACTTTACAGCCTAATGAAACCCGTTCTTTTCTACTGTCGGCATGACGATACAACTGCGAAATAGAAAGGGTTATTACAGGACTGTCTTCATTTGCTTGGAAGGTAGCAGTGTAAGGGTCGTGACTGTCAAAAGGTAAATGTGACAACGCCGTTTCGGTAGCTTGAAGTTTAATGCCTTGAAGCGATACGTCGCTGACTACCACATCAATACTAACGTCATTGTGTGCCAGTGTGCCATTTACATTCAGTGACACCCGTTGAAATTGGCGCTTGTCTGTCATTACTCATATACCTAGTGTTCGTCTTCGGTTTCAGTATTGGCTAATTTTCGCTCGTTCGCAATGAAAAGCAGACAAATAAAAAAGCCGCTATCGATCATAGCGGCTCTTGATGTCAGCTTAGAGTTATAACACTCTTTATCTCTGGTTTCGTATTATTTAGACATACGCTTATATTTAAGGCGATGCGGTTCAACCACATCTTGTCCAAATTCTTGCTTCAACCAGCTTTCGTAGTCTGAGTAGTTACCTTCGAAGAAGTTGATGTTACCTTCATCGCGGTAATCCATAATGTGTGTTGCTACGCGGTCTAGGAACCAACGGTCGTGCGAGATAACCATGGCACAGCCTGGGAACTCCAACAACGCGTTTTCCAAGGCGCGAAGTGTTTCTACGTCTAGGTCGTTGGTTGGCTCATCCAGTAGCAATACGTTACCGCCTGCTTTAAGCAGTTTCGCAAGGTGAACACGGTTACGCTCACCACCTGACAAGTCTTTAATGAACTTCTGCTGGTCGGTGCCTTTAAAGTTAAAGCGACTGCAGTAGGCGCGGCTGTTAATTTCAAAGTTACCAATGCGAATAATATCTTGTTCGTCAGAAATTTCTTTCCACACGGTGTTGTTTTCGTTCATGTGGTCGCGGAACTGTTCTACCGCAGCAATTTGAACGGTTTCACCTAAATCGATGGTGCCTGAATCAGGTTGCTCGGCACCGGTAAGCATTCTGAACAAGGTTGATTTACCCGCGCCGTTAGGGCCAACGATACCTACAATGGCACCCTTTGGTACTTTAAACGTTAAGTCGTCGATAAGTACGCGATCGCCATACGACTTTTTAAGGTTGCTTACTTCAATAACCTTGTCACCTAAGCGTTCACCTGGTGGAATGAAAAGCTCATTGGTTTCATTACGCTTTTGGTAATCGCTGGTAGATAGTTCTTCAAAGCGGGCCATACGAGCTTTACTTTTAGCATGACGACCTTTCGGGTTTGAGCGTACCCACTCAAGTTCCTGTTTCATGCTCTTCATACGTGCCGTTTCGGTACGCTCTTCTTGCTCAAGTCGGCTTTCTTTTTGCTCCAACCAAGAAGAGTAGTTACCTTCCCACGGAATACCTTCACCACGGTCAAGTTCTAAAATCCAACCTGCAACGTTATCAAGGAAGTATCTATCGTGGGTAATAGCGACTACCGTACCTTCATAATCGTGAAGGAAACGCTCTAACCATGCGACTGATTCCGCGTCTAAGTGGTTAGTGGGTTCGTCTAGAAGCAACATTTCAGGCTTCTCTAGAAGCAGGCGACACAGCGCCACGCGGCGGCGTTCACCACCAGATAGTTTGCTAACGTCCGCATCCCACGCTGGAAGGCGAAGGGCATCAGCAGCACGCTCTAATGCATTTTCTAAGTTGTGGCCATCTTTGGCTTGAATAATAGCTTCTAACTCGCCCTGCTCTTTAGCAAGGGCGTCAAAATCAGCGTCTGCTTCTGCATAAGCTGCGTATACTTCATCTAGACGAGTTAATGCGTGTTTAACGTCGGCTACGGCTTCTTCTATATTGCCGCGAACATCTTTTGTTTCATCAAGCTGAGGCTCCTGTGGAAGGTAGCCCACTTTTAAGCCCGGCTGAGGGCGCGCTTCACCTTCAATATCGGTATCTACGCCAGCCATAATGCGAAGTAAGGTTGATTTACCCGCACCGTTTAGACCTAGCACACCAATTTTGGCACCAGGGAAAAAGCTAAGAGAGATATTTTTTAAAATGTGTCTATTTGGTGGGACGATTTTGCCCACGCGATGCATACTGTAAACGTATTGAGCCATGCTCTATCCTCGCTGAAAAAGCGGTGAAAAATAATAAAGTCCTAATTGGGCATATTCTACTCGTAACAGGGTAGTTTGTGCCAGTTACTTACGCTTAGTGTATTTGTGCTTGGCGATATTTTAATCACTCATGCCAAAAAGATCGATTTATGCATCGGTTGGCGAGTTGATTTAAGGTAAACTTGTTTTTATAAGCATGAGTAAACATGGGCTTTAGGGTGAGCTAGCAAACAGCAATAAAGAACCCAAAGCGATAGACTCAACACTATTCATATCTCTGAACAGGTAATTATGATGACCGCTATGAGTAAACGCACATACAGTCTGGAAGAGCTTGCCAAACATGTAAGTGGGGAAGTGCAGGGCGATGGAAACATTACTATCTCTGCAGTAGGTACGTTATCTGGTGCAGCATCGCACCAAATTTCGTTTCTGACCAATCCTAAATACAAGCCGCAGTTAAAAGATACTCAGGCTGGTGCGGTAATTCTGCACAAAAACTTAAAAGATGACAGCCCAGTTCCAGCGTTGGTTGTAGCAAACCCTCATGCAGCGTTCGCCCTCATCGCTCAGTTGTTTGATACTACCCCTGCGGTAGCGACAGGTATTGCTGAGTCAGCGGTAATTGCGCCATCTGCCCGCATCGGCAGTGATGTATCGCTAGGCCACAATGTAATCATTGAAGAGAACGTGGTTTTAGGCGATAGAGTTACGGTTGGCGCAAATACCGTTATTCGCAGAGGTACTCATATTGGTGAAGGCTGTACCATTCACCCGAACGTGACTATCTATCATGACGTAGTAATTGGTAAGCGCGTGACGATTCATAGCCAAACGGTGATTGGCGCGGCAGGCTTTGGTTACGCAAACGATAAAGGCGTTTGGATCCCTATTCCACAAACAGGGTCGGTTCGCATTGGTGACGACAGTCAGATTGGCGCAAGCAGCAGCATTGACCGCGGCGCCATGGAAGATACGATTTTAGGCACTAACGTTATTATCGATAACCAAGTACAAATTGGCCACAACTGTATTATTGGTGATCACTCTTGTATTTGCGGCGCTACAGGTATTGCTGGTAGCTGTCATATCGGCAAGCACGTTATTATCGGTGGTGGAGTGGGCATTAATGGCCATATTAGCATTTGCGATAATGTTCAGGTGACTGGCTATACCATGATTGTACAAGATATCACTGAACCGGGTGTTTATTCTTCTGGCCAGCCAGCACAAACCAACCGTGACTGGCGCAAAAATACGGTTCGCCTTGCCAAAATTGGTAGTTTATTTGACCGTGTTAAAGCCCTGGAAAAACAGGTCTGATCTCGCGCTGGCGCAGGTATTTCGTTAAACCTGCGCCATTTATATTAATTTGGTCACAAAGCGGTATACAAGCCCCCGAAAATGACTAGAATATGGCTCGAATTTGAGCAATCAGTGCGTAACGCCATATAAAAACCGCAGTTAAGGAGCCCCCATGTTTTCTCGCGAAATGAATATAGCCGACTTCGATCCTGAATTAGCCGATGCAATGTCTAAAGAGGTTGAGCGTCAAGAACATCACATAGAGCTAATTGCCTCTGAGAACTACTGTAGCCCACGTGTAATGGAAGCACAGGGTTCGCAGCTTACTAACAAGTACGCGGAAGGCTACCCAGGCAAGCGTTACTACGGTGGTTGTGAGCACGTAGACGTTGTTGAACAACTTGCTATCGATCGTGCAAAAGCACTATTTGGTGCAGACTACGCGAACGTTCAACCGCACGCTGGTTCACAAGCTAACTCTGCCGTATTCATGGCACTACTTGACGCAGGCGATACGGTATTGGGAATGAGCCTTTCTGAAGGTGGTCACCTTACTCACGGTTCACACGTAAACTTCTCTGGTAAAACCTACAATGCTGTTCAGTATGGTCTGAACAAAGAAACCGGTGAAATCGATTACGCTCAGGTTGAGGCACTTGCTAAAGAGCACAAGCCGAAAATGATTATCGGTGGTTTCTCTGCGTATTCTGGCATTGTTGATTGGGCAAAATTCCGTGAAATCGCTGATAGCGTTGGCGCTTACTTGCTCGTAGATATGGCGCACGTAGCAGGTCTTGTAGCAGCGGGCGTTTATCCAAATCCGCTTCCTCACGCTCACGTGGTAACAACGACTACTCATAAAACCCTTGCTGGCCCACGTAGTGGTTTAATCCTTTCTTCATGCGGCGATGAAGCGATTTACAAAAAGCTAAACAGCTCTGTATTCCCAGGCAACCAAGGTGGCCCTCTTTGCCACGTGATCGCAGCTAAAGCGGTTGCATTCAAAGAAGCACTACAGCCAGAATTTAAAGTGTATCAGCAGCAGGTTGTTGCAAATGCGAAAGCTATGGTTTCTGTAATGCAAGAGCGCGGTTATAACATCGTTTCTGGCGGTACTGACAACCACTTGTTCCTTCTTGACCTAATCGACAAGGACATTACCGGTAAAGATGCTGACGCAGCACTTGGTGCCGCAAATATTACGGTAAACAAAAACTCAGTGCCAAATGACCCGCGTTCACCGTTTGTAACCAGCGGTCTTCGTATTGGTAGCCCAGCGATTACTCGCCGTGGTTTCAAAGAAGAACAAGCTAAGCAAGTTGCAACATGGATTTGCGACATTCTAGATAACATGGGCGATGAGTCTGTTATCAAACGTGTTCAAGACGAAGTGGTTGCACTTTGCGCACAATTCCCTGTTTATAAATAAATAGGTTTGTGTTTTATTGCGTACTTTGGTACTAATGCTGGACTAACTAGTCTAGGTTTAATTTAGATACCTAAGTACGCAATATTTAAGGATTATTCATGTTTTGCCCGTTTTGTTCAGAACAAGAAACAAAAGTCATTGATTCTCGTTTGGTTGCAGAAGGGCAACAGGTGCGTAGACGCCGTGAATGTATGGTGTGTCACGAGCGCTTCACGACCTTTGAAAGTGCCGAACTCGTGATGCCTCGCGTTATTAAACGCGATGGTTCTCGTGAACCGTTTAACGAAGATAAACTTCGTGCAGGCTTGCAACGCGCACTCGAAAAGCGCCCTGTGAGCACAGAAAAAGTTGAACAATGTATCCTCTCACTTAAGTCACAGTTGCGCGCAACCGGTGAACGTGAAGTGAGCAGTGAACTGCTCGGCAACCTAATTATGAAAGCCCTCAAAGAACTCGACAAAGTTGCTTATGTCCGGTTCGCCTCCGTTTATCGCTCTTTCGAAGATATTCGTGAATTCGGAGAAGAGATTGCGCGATTAGGAGATTAAGTCGGCGACCTCTCAAGCATCAGACACTTAGGGCTACAACAGGAATCCAAGTGAACCACGATACGGTTAAAAACGATTATTTTTGGATGGCAAAAGCCATTCAGCTTGCCCAACAAGGGCGTTTTACCACTTCTCCTAACCCTCGCGTAGGCTGTGTAATTGTTGACGAAAACAATCAATTGCTCGGTCAGGGATATCACATTCAAGCTGGTACACCCCATGCCGAAGTGCATGCATTAAGACAAGCATCTAACGCACGTCCGCAAGGCGCAAAGGGCGCGACGGCATACGTTACACTTGAACCTTGTAGTCATTTTGGTCGCACACCGCCTTGCGCTGTTGCCTTGGTAGAAGCAAAGGTAGCGCGTGTTGTTATTGCTATGACCGACCCGAATCCAAACGTATGCGGTAATGGTATTAGCATTCTGCAGGAAGCAGGCATCGAAGTGGTAAGCGAAGTGATGGCTGCTGAGGCCGCAGCGCTAAACCCCGGGTTTATTAAACGCATGCTTACTGGTAAGCCCTTTGTTCGCGTGAAATTAGGCATTAGCCTAGATGGAAAAATAGCCCTTCAAAATGGGGTGAGTCAGTGGATTACTGGTGCAGAAGCAAGGCGGGATGTGCAACAGTATCGTGCACAAAGTTGCGTGGTGCTCACAGGCTCAGGTACGGTGAAAGCCGATAACCCTAGCCTCTTAGTTCGTGAAAAAGAGGCTCAGTTTGAAAACTATCCACTAGATCATATCCGCCAGCCAGCCCGTGTTGTTGTAGATAGCAAAAGTAAGCTTACTAGAGACTACACACTTTTTAACGACGGCAATATTACGTTCACGGCGACGTCACAGGCTCACCCAGACACCGCTACTCAGCACTATCTCCAACTGGACGAAAAAGACGGTAAACTCAATTTACATTCACTTATGTCAGCACTAGGCGATAAGCAATATAATGAAGTGTGGGTGGAAGCAGGCCCAGGCCTTGCCGGTGCATTATTGCAAGAAGGGCTGGTGGATGAACTTATTTGCTACCAAGCGCCTAAGCTTTTAGGTGATAAGGGAGTCAGTATGGTTAATTTACCCGCGTTCACGTCGCTAAATGAATGTATTTCGCTTTCGCTTATTGAAAATCGTCAAGTGGGTAACGATATTAAGCTTATCTTCCGTCCTGATGTTAGCAACACCCGTGGTTAACGCGTTTAAAGAGGAACTTTATGTTTACTGGAATTATTCAAGCGCTAGGTACAATTAAGAAGCTTGATAACCGTGGCAACGATATTCGACTTACCGTTTCATCGCCTACGCTTGATATGTCTGATGTCGCACTCGGCGACAGTATTGCGACCAATGGTGTTTGCTTAACAGTTACTGATATGGGCCCCGATTATTATTGTGCAGATGTGTCGGCAGAGACCATCAAATTAACGGGCTTTGCACATTACAGCGCAGGCTCTACGGTGAATCTTGAGAAAGCGATGCGTCCAAGCGATCGTTTAGGCGGACATATCGTTTCCGGTCACGTTGATGGTGTAGGCGAGGTTACACAAATCATTAAGCACTCAGACTACGTAGAGTTCTGGGTAAAAGCGCCAGAAGCCTTGGCTAAATATATTGCGCATAAAGGTAGTATCACCGTTGATGGTATCAGCTTAACTGTTAACGAAGTTAATGGCGCAGAATTTATGCTTTGGATCATTCCTCATACATTGCAAGAAACCATTATGGGGAGCTATAAGGTGGGCACAGCGGTGAACTTAGAGGTTGATGTTATTGCGCGCTATTTAGAGCGATTGATGTTGGGCGACAAAGCCGCCGAGCCAAAAAGCAAAGGCATTGACATGGCATTTCTTGCCGAGAATGGATTTTTAAGAAAATAACCCTACAAGAAGCACACAACATGGCATTTAACACTACACAAGAAATTATTGAAGACATTCGCCAAGGTAAAATGGTTATCTTGATGGATGACGAAGACAGGGAAAATGAAGGCGATTTGATAATGGCGGCAGAGCATGTGACGCCTGAAGCCATTAACTTTATGGTAACCCACGCTCGCGGTTTAGTGTGTTTACCAATGACGCAAGAGCGCTGTCGCACCCTGAATCTTCCGCTTATGGTGGATAAAAACGAAGCACAGTTTTCTACCAACTTCACTGTGTCTATTGAAGCGGCAACCGGCGTGACCACAGGCATTTCGGCGGCAGATCGCGCAACGACCATTAAAGCTGCTGTAGCGAAAGATGCGAAAGCGACAGACATTGTACAGCCGGGTCATATTTTTCCGCTAATTGCTAAAGACGGTGGCGTGTTAAACCGCGCAGGTCACACTGAAGCCGGTGTAGATTTACCGCGTTTGGCAGGGTTAGAGCCTGCTGGGGTTATTGTAGAAATCCTCAATGAAGACGGCACGATGGCCCGTCGTCCAGAACTAGAAAAGTTTGCTGAAAAACATAATCTTAAAATCGGTACCATTGCTGATTTAATTGAATATCGCAATCTCAACGAAACCACCATTCAAAAGGTTGCTCAATGCAATATGCCAACCGAGTATGGTGACTTCGAGCTTCACACGTTTAAAGACAGCATCGACAACCAACTTCATTTCGCACTTAAAAAAGGCGAAATTAAAGAAGATGAGCCGACACTTGTACGTGTACACCTTCACAATACGTTTAGTGATCTTCTTGGGTCTACCCGCGGTATTCATCGCTCGATGACGCTTGCAGATGGCATGCGCAAAATTTCAGAAGACGGTGGCGTATTGGTGCTATTAGGTAAAGAAGAGCATATTGAAAGTCAGGTACGCCGCTTTGCCGCAGAAGACCGAGGCGAGCGCCCGACTGGCGCTGACTGGCAGGGGTCGTCACGCACTATTGGTGTAGGCAGTCAAATTCTAGCATCAATGGGCGTACACAAAATGCGTCTTCTTAGTAAGCCAATTAAATATCACGCACTTTCAGGTTACGGCCTTGAAGTAGTGGAGTACGTGCACGACTAGTACTTAGCTGTAGGGCGGAGCTAAAGTGGATAGGGTTTGCGACGAGCACTCCCTTCCCACATTGAGTCAAGCTAACCTACCCGTTTACGAATAGTTGAAGTTAAAGAAACAATCGATTTAGTTTGGGCGCAGTTGTGGTATACTTCGCGCCGTTTTTTCTCGAGGAATGAATCCATGCAGGTAATTGAAGGTAATATCAGAGCAACCGGTAAGAAATTTGCTATCGTTGTATCACGCTTTAATAGCTTTGTAGTTGAAAGCTTACTTGAAGGTGCACTAGATACACTAGAGCGTCACGGTGAAGTGAGTGATGACGATATCACGTTAGTACGTGTACCTGGTGCTTACGAGTTACCTGTAGTAGCTAAGAAATTAGCTGAGAAAAAGTCATTTGACGCCATCATCGCACTAGGTGCGGTTATTCGTGGTGGTACGCCACACTTTGATTTTGTAGCAGGCGAATGCAACAAAGGTCTTGCGCAAGTTTCTCTTGAATACGGTGTACCCGTATCATTTGGCGTAATTACAACAGATTCAATTGAACAGGCTATCGAGCGTTCAGGAACCAAAGCGGGCAACAAAGGTGCAGAAGCTGCACTTGGTGCGCTGGAAATGGTTAACGTTATCGATGCTGTTGAAAAGCTTTAAGGTAAACATTAAGTGAAAGTTTCAGCTCGTCGTAAAGCCCGTGAACTCGCTCTGCAAGGCGTGTATTCATGGCAAATGAGTCACAACGATATTCAGCAGGTTGAACTGGCGCTAGCCACCAGTAACGACATGCAAAAGGTAGATATGGCGTATTTCCAAGCTCTGCTTCGCGGTGTTGCACACAACGCAAGCAAACTTGATGCGACCATCAAGCCTTACCTTGGCCGTTTGCCTGAAGAGTTAGACGCTATTGAAAAAGCAATCTTGCGCATTGCGACGCTGGAACTGACCGAGCGCATTGACGTCCCTTACCGCGTAATTATTAATGAGGCGATTGAGCTTGCTAAAGCATTTGGTGCTGAAGAAAGTCACAAATTCATTAATGGTGCACTGGACAAAGCAGTGCGCACATTGCGCAAAGACGAGCGCGACTAACCTTACCGTGGCGGCATGGACTGCCGCTAAAAGGGTTTAAAAATTACCGTGAAAGAATTTGATCTTATCGGCCGCTACTTTTCAAACAGCGGCCACAAACGCAAAGACGTTGTTATTGGTATTGGTGATGACTGTGCTGTAACAACGGTTCCTGAAAACCAACAGCTTGCCGTTACCACAGATACTCTGGTTGCAGGTGTGCACTTTTTGAAAGACGCACCGGCGAAGTCTGTTGCGTATAAAACAGTGGCGGTAAACTTAAGCGATCTTGCCGCAATGGGCGCAGAGCCAGCGTGGATTAGTTTATCTCTGTCATTACCGGAAGTGGACGAAGCTTGGCTAGATGACTTTGTTTCGGGCCTTTATGAGCTAACTCAGTACTATTCTGTACAGCTTATCGGTGGCGATACGGTTAAAGGCCCAATGGCGTTCACGATTACAGCTCAAGGCTTTATACCGCCGGGTTCTGAGCTAACGCGTAGCGGCGCTAAGCCGGGTGATTGGCTTTATGTCACAGGAACGCTTGGTGACGCGGGTGCAGGTTTAGACATCCTGCAAAATAAGCTGAGTGTAAGTGGTGAAGCGAAAGATGTCTTGGTAAATCGTCATTACTTCCCAACTCCTCGCGTAGCGGTGGGCACAGCTATCCGACGTATTGCAACGTCGTGCATTGATATCTCTGATGGTTTAATTTCAGATTTAGGTCATATCCTAAAAGCGTCTAATTGCGGTGCAAATGTTCATGTAGAGCGTTTACCGTTGTCACGAGCATTAACAAGCGCGGTTACACCTGAGCAAGCTATCGAATACGCGCTGTCTGCAGGCGATGACTATGAGCTTATTTTCACTGTAAGTGAAGAGCAGCGCGGAAGTCTTGAAACCTCGTTGGCAAGCACAAACGTGAAAGCCACATGTATTGGCCAATTAACCGGTCATAACGGCACACTTTCATTGCTCAAAGACAACGAAAAGTACACACCTGTTAACGTGTCAGGTTACGAGCACGCCTTTTAGGCGGCCTATTTGTCCGACAAAAGCAATAAAAAGGAAAAAGCATGCAGGCTGAGTTTCGCGCTAGAGTGAGTATGAAAAATCCCGTGCATTTTCTTGCACTAGGTTTTGGCAGTGGACTTATTCCTTTCATGCCGGGAACCTTTGGCTCACTTGCTGCGTTGCCCCTACTTATTGCCTGTAGCCAAATTTCCCTAATTTCCTTTATCGCGCTTACGCTGATATTCTCAGTTGTAGGCATTTACCTGTGTGGCAAGACTGCTGACGATATGCAGGTTCACGATCACGGCTCTATTGTGTGGGATGAAATAGCGGGCATGTTTGTGACCTTTCTGTTTGTACCTATTTCAGCGTCCTCTTTGCTTGTAGGCTTTGTTCTATTCAGGCTTTTCGATATCTTAAAGCCTTGGCCAATAGGTATTATCGACAAGCGCTTACACGGCGGTACGGGCATTATGCTTGACGATCTTATCGCTGGCGCCATGGCATGCGGTTGTCTACATTTACTAATAGCGTTTTGGCCTGCCGCATTGGCTTTGTTTTAATTCATTACGAATATTCGCCGCCATTTTGTTAGACTTACCTCAAAGGAAAGCCAGTTGACGGTGAGCAAACTATTTACGAAAAAGCCCGCAAAATAGCGGGCTTTTCAATGTCTTAGTAATGATTTTAAAGCTTAATTAGTTAGCACTTAAACTGCTAGCCGCCGCAATAATACCTTCAGCATCTAAGCCGTGCTCTTTGTACATTTCTTGCTGTGTGCCTTGCAGTATGAAACTATCAGGCAGCCCTAACATCTTCACCGCTTTTAATACGCCATTTTGCTGCAAGTGTTCTAGTACGGCACTACCAGCTCCACCCATAATACAGCCGTCTTCCAACGTAATAAGTGCACTGTGCTCACTGGCAGCTTTTAATACTGCGTCGCCGTCTAACGGCTTAATGAAACGCATGTCGATAACGGTAGCGTCAATCGCCTCTGCAGCTTCAAGCGCGTAGGGCAGTAGGCAGCCAAAGTTTAAAATGGCGATACTTTCAGACTTGCCTTTTGATGATTCTCGACACGTACGAGATTTACCAATCTCAAGCTTTGTCATAGCTTCGTCAGGCGTGACACCCATGCCAGCACCGCGAGGGTAACGAACAGCAGCTGGTTTTTGTAGCTTGTGACCCGTGTAGAGCATTTGACGACATTCATTTTCATCTGAAGGAGCCATAACCACCATATTCGGAATACAGCGCAGGAAAGCGATATCAAACGCCCCCTGGTGAGTAGGGCCATCTGCGCCAACAATACCGGCTCTATCAATGGCAAACAATACGGGTAAGTCTTGAATCGCCACATCGTGAATGAGCTGGTCGTAGGCGCGCTGCAGGAACGACGAATAAATAGCAACAACCGCATTCATACCGTCTTTGGCAAGGCCTGCGCCAAAGGTCACCGCGTGCTGTTCAGCAATCGCAACATCGAAATACTGCTCTGGAAAACGCTGAGAAAACTCAACCATGCCTGAACCTTCGCGCATGGCTGGCGTTACCGCCATTAGCTTAGGGTCTTGTGCCGCCATATCACACAGCCATTTCCCAAAGATTGCAGAGTAGGTAGGGGCTGAAGGCTTAGATTTTGGCAAAGCGTTGTCAGCCGGATTGAATTTTGGTACCGCGTGGAACTTGATAGGATCTTCTTCGGCAACCGCGTAACCTTTACCTTTCTTGGTGACTACGTGAAGTAGCTGCGGGCCGTCAAACTTGCGCATATTGCGTAGCGTATCGACAACACCATTAACGTCGTGGCCGTCGATAGGGCCAATGTAGTTAAAGCCAAGCTCTTCAAATATCGTGCCCGGGACAACCATGCCTTTAATGTGTTCTTCTGCACGGCTGGCAAACTCCTTAATAGGAGGTACATTGCTTAGCAGCTTTTTGCCGCCATCGCGTATAGAGTTGAAAAAGTTGCCTGTAAGCAAGCGAGCTAAGTGACTGTTCAACGCACCTACGTTTTCAGAAATAGACATTTCGTTGTCGTTAAGTACAACTACCATGTCTTTCTTGATATCACCAGCGTGATTAAGGGCTTCAAACGCCATACCAGCGGTCATTGCACCGTCGCCAATTACCGCTACAACCTTTCTGTTTTTGCCTTCTTTTTCGGCAGCCACAGCCATGCCCAGCCCTGCACTAATCGATGTAGACGAATGACCGACTGCAAAGGTGTCGTAGTCGCTCTCAGGCGGCCATGGGAAAGGGTGCAGACCATTCTTTTGGCGAATGGTACTCATGCGCTCTGCACGGCCTGTAAGGATTTTGTGCGGATAAGCTTGGTGACCTACATCCCACAGCAGTCGATCGAAGGGGGTGTCGTACACATAGTGCAAAGCGACGGTCAGTTCCACTGTGCCTAAACCAGATGCAAAGTGCCCACTGGTTTGGCTTACGCTGTTAAGTAAGTACTCACGCAACTCATCGGCGAGCTCGCGTAATTTGTCTTGGGGCAACTGCCTCAATTTATCGGGTGTTTGCGCAAGCGCAAGCGTTGGGTAATGTTGGAGATCTAAACTCATGTACTTATTATCTTTTTCAACATGGCGCGTGGCTAATGGTCGCGTTTTACCAAAAGCTCGCTAAACGCAATTAAACTGTCAGTATTGTAGGGTAAACGCGCCAATGCTTGAAGTGCATTATCGTGAAGCATTTCTAATTCTTGTTTAGCGCCTGTAATACCAAGTTTGGCTGGAAAGGTATTTTTCCCTAACGCTTCGTCTGACCCCGCGGGTTTACCTAATTTTTCGCTACTGCCTTCCACATCTAAAATATCGTCTTGAACTTGGAAAGCTAGCCCAATATCCGCGGCATAAGCCATTAAGTCAATTTTAGTTTGAGGCAGTAAGCCTTCACTAACAATGGCGACCATTTCTACGCAGGCTTTTAACAATGCACCGGTTTTCAATCTATGCAGCTGTTTTAGTTCTTCTAGCGAGATGGTTTTGCCGGTGCTGGCTAAATCGATAGCTTGCCCACCGCACATACCTATGTAACCCGCACTTTTCGCAAGTACAGACAGTAACTGGCTACGCTTTGTTTCAGCATACGTGCTTAATGGCGCATCAGCTAACACTGTAAATGCAAGTGCCTGCAGTGCATCGCCAGCTAAAATAGCGGTAGCCTCATCAAAGGCGATATGGCAGGTTGGCATACCGCGGCGCAAGTCGTCGTCGTCCATGGCTGGTAAATCGTCGTGGACTAACGAGTAGGCATGCACACATTCAATGGCCATACTAATAGCCATTTGGTCTTTTTTGGGCACGTCTAGGGTGTTACCTACTACTTGAACAAGTAGTGGCCGCATCCGTTTACCGCCAGCAAGTAAGGCGTGACGCATTGCGTCTTTCAAGCGCGGCGCGTAATCGGGTAATTCGTCAATTAATGTAAGAAGAGATGCATCAGTTTGCTGTTTAACTTGCTGATGCAAAGCAGAAAAATTCATAGATTGCCTGTTAGTTAAAAATGAACGATTTATGGCTGTTCACTTTCAGGAAGAGGGTGGAGCGTTTCTTCGCCTTGTTCACTGAGCAGTATCTTTACTTTTTGCTCGGCGTTTTCAAGAGATTGTTGGCCCTGGCGGGAAAGTGCTATACCGCGCTCAAATTTTTCTAGTGCTTTATTAAGAGGCAGATCACCGCTTTCCATTTCGTTAACGATAGCTTCTAGTTCTGATAAAGTTTCTTCAAAAGACGCTGATGCTTTTTCTGTCGTCATAAAAACACTCAATATAGTGGCCAAAATACGTATACCGCGCACATTAACCGAGGGTTGCACAAGGGTCAAATGGTTTGTCCGTATATCGCCTATATCACAGTAACATAGCTTTTTTTTCATCCAGTTCAAAAGGCAACATACAAGCAAATTGTGCTATATTCGATGCAAGGCTCAGTAACCTTTCAGAAGTAACCGTGTTATTTACTGTGAAGGAAAAAGTAAGGAGCTGAAAAAGCGCTAGGTATTTTAGTTTAGAAAAAAGACAAAGCTGCGCTTTTGCATAGAACCTACTTCATAATAAACAAATAAATGTGATATTTTTCAATAATGTCGTTTTAGTATTTCTATCTTTTGCCGATAGGGTATTTGTACACTAACAGCACTGACTGCGCATAAATGGGGAAGAGTGAGTGGATTTAGCAACCGTCATAGGTATGTTGGGCGCCATTGGTTTCATAGTTATGGCTATGATTCTGGGCGGCAGCTTGGGCATGTTCATCGACGTGCAATCAATACTTATTGTATTCGGGGGAACACTATTTGTTGTCCTATCTCAGTTTACGTTGGGCCAATTCTTCAGTGCGGGTAAAGTTGCTGGCAAAGCATTCATGTTCAAAATTGAAACGCCTGAAGAGCTTATCGAGAAGATTGTTGAAATGGCAGACGCTGCGCGAAAAGGCGGGTTTCTGGCACTAGAAGAAGCGGAAATTTCAAATGAGTTCATGCAAAAAGGTGTGGACATGCTGGTTGACGGCCACGACATTGAAGTGGTGAGAGAAACGTTAGCTAAAGATATTTCTATGACAACGGAAAGGCATGAGTTCGGCGCTTCTATATTTAAAGGAATGGGTGACGTAGCACCAGCGATGGGTATGATTGGTACTTTGATCGGTCTGGTTGCCATGCTTTCAAACATGGATGACCCTAAAGCCATCGGCCCTGCCATGGCGGTAGCGCTATTAACCACGCTTTATGGTGCCTTTTTTGCCAACGTCGTGTGTTTGCCAATTGCCTTTAAACTGGCGGTAAGAGCTGGAGAAGAGAAGTTAAACCAGAGTCTTGTTCTTGACGGTATTGTGGGTATAGCCGACGGCCAGAACCCACGTGTTATCGAAGGGGTATTAAAGAACTACCTTGCGGCGAGTAAACGCGGAAGCGCAGAGGAAGAGTAATGGCCGAAGAAGAATGCCCAAAATGTCCCCCCGAGGGGCTTCCAGCCTGGATGGGAACCTTCGCAGACCTGATGTCGTTGCTTATGTGCTTCTTTGTACTGCTACTTTCGTTTTCGGAAATGGACGTACTGAAGTTTAAACAAATTGCAGGCTCTATGAAGTTTGCTTTTGGTGTGCAAAATAAAATTGAAGTAAAAGATATTCCAAAGGGCACCAGTGTTATTGCTATGGAATTTCGTCCGGGTAAACCTGACCCTACGCCCATTGAATCCATTCAGCAGCAAACTAACGAAATGACCCAGCAAATGCTGGAATTTCAGGCTGGTAACGAAGACTCTGCCGGAGGAAGGCAGAAGCAGCGCGGCGAGCAGCGTGGCGGACAATCTCAACAAACGGCTACTGAGTCGTCTTCATCGGCTGAGCAAAGCACCGATCAGTCGCAAATGGCTGAACTGATGAAAAAAGTAGCGCAGCAATTAGAAAAACAAATTCTAGATGGTTCGGTGGAAATGGAATCGTTGGGTCAGCAGTTAACCATTCGAATCCGTGAAAACGGTTCCTTCTCGGCGGGCTCGGCCTTTTTGCAGCCCCAATTCCAACCGGTGTTGAGAAAAATCGGTACGCTGTTGGCGGATGTGCCTGGAGAAATCGAAATTTCAGGGCACAGTGACGGTCAGCATATTGCTAATGAACTTTATCGTTCTAATTGGGACTTGTCAGCGCAGCGCGCTGTCGCGGTCGCTGAAGCCATGCGTACCGCGCCAGGGTTTGACGAAAGTCGTATGTCGGTAGTGGGTAAGGCAGATACCGATCCAATTGTAGAAAATGCCACTACACCTTCAGACCGAGCGCAAAATCGCCGCGTTGAAATTAATATCAATCAGGGTAAGCCAATGCTGTCGAAGCCTATATCAGTTGTAGATGAGTAGTGCTTCGACCAAGTGTCAGCTTCAAACAAGAAAGCGGCGCCAAAAGGGCGCCGCTTTTTTGTCACTACTATCGATAATTAGCGTTGTTAAACACGAACCAAATCAAGTCTGTAATGAGGCTTTGAAATCACAAGCTGAACGGTACTGATTGTTCTTTCTAAAAAACCACCTTCACAATATTTCAGGTAGTAGGTCCACATTCGCATAAAACGCTCGTCATAACCGTCGTTTAAAAGCTCATCTTTTGCAGAAATAAATGCTTCATACCAATGGTTCAATGTTTTCGCATAGTCAATCCCGATGTCGTGTAAGTCACGAATCATCATATTAGTATACTTTTTCAGGTGAGCGTTAAGCTGGTGCTGAGAAGGTAAAAATCCACCCGGAAAGATATATTTCTGAATAAAGTCGACACTATTTGAATAGCTGTCGTAACGTCTGTCATCAATGGTTATTGACTGAAGCAGCATTAAGCCGTCGTCTTTTAAAAGTGACGAGCATTTCTCAAAGAAATTTCCTAAAAATTGTTTGCCTACAGCTTCAATCATCTCGATAGACACGAGCTTATCGTACTTGCCTTCAAGTAGGCGATAATCCTTTTTCAGCAAAGTGATTTTGCTTTCAAGTCCTTCTCGGGCAATCCATTCTTTTGCCCATGCATGCTGCTCTTCTGAAATGGTAGTGGTCGTTACGCGGCAACCATAATGCTTAGCAGCATAGACGGCTAGCCCGCCCCAGCCCGTGCCAATCTCTAGAAGATGATCGGTTTCGCTAAGCTGTAACTTGTCGCAAATGGCTTTGAGCTTGTAATTTTGTGCATCATTGAGAGTTGCATTCGGATCTGGGTATATGGCTGACGAATACATCATTGTTGGGTCAAGGAAGCGGGTATAAAGCTTATTACCCAGATCGTAATGCGCCTCGATATTTTTCTTGGCTTGGTCCTTTGTATTTCGACGTGCAAAGTGTTGAATCTTGTTGATGGGCATAGTCACCCATTTAAATTTATTCTCCCATTCGTCAAGGGTAGATAAATTCCTAGCAAACACTCTTACCACGGCTGTTACGTCGTCACTGTCCCATAACCCATCCATGAATGCTTCTCCGGCGCCCACACTTCCGCCAAGCAATAAGCGTCGATAGGCTTGTACATCCTTGATATTTACCGTTGCACGCAAATCGCTTTCGTCTGTGCCGAAACGCGCAACGACATCGCCGTTTTCTTGAATGGTTAAACTGCCAAAAGGCAGTTGTTTTAAGCATTGTAGGAATAGAGTTCTACACGCTTTATCTACAAAGGAGACCTCTGAGGTGGTCAGTAGTACAGATTCACCAAAAGACATTGTTATTGTTCCTGACTTTTTTCTGGGTGTGTATACAGTGGCGTTCGTTTAAGCAATAGTTTAAGCGCGTGCCAATAAATTCCAGCCACAGTTTTTATTGTCATACTGGGTATACGTTTAAGTGCCGCAGATAGATTCGCATTATCTAAAGTAAATTTAGTCAAATTTATCCCTGCACTGAACTCTTTGTCGTCTCTTACACAATCCATCGCAAGTGACAGTCTAGTCGACGGCTGCGATATCGACCATTTGTAGGTCATATCCATTGGATTAAACGGGGAAACATGAAAAGCTTTTGGCGTATCGTCTTGAGTATCTAGATTTACAAGGTAGTGATGACGCTCATTCCACGGCGTATTACTTACTTCGGCAAGCATATGTGTATACTTACCTTCGGCATTGCGTAGGTAATAGAAATTCACCGGGCTGAAATACAGCCCCCACATACGCAGTTGTCCCAGCATAAAGACATCGCCTTGAAGCGTCTTCCCTCCGTTTAACTCTGTCATTCTGTCTATTACTGCCTGACCTAGAGGTAAAGAGGGATCACCTAAATAGTCTTCACGCTTGAAACGCACTCTAGCCTTGTTGTATGCAGAGAAGCGTTTTAACGTACTGGACAAGGTTTCGAGTTCGTTGCTCTCAAGCTTTAGCCAAAATAAATAAATGTCATAGTCAAATTTATGCTGAGTAGGCTTAAACCGTTGGTGATAAACCTTACCCTTGTAGATGGCACTTTCTATCACAGGGCTTCACCAAAGCGAGAACAAACATCAAGTGCGCTAGTTACGCCGTCTTCATGAAAACCGTTATACCAGTAGGCTCCACAAAAATGTAAGTTGTCTACGCCACAAATTTCATTTCTTCTTGCTTGGGCGTTGACCATGCTGGCACTGTATTGCGGATGTGCGTACTGATAGCTTCGAAGAATACTCTTTTGGTCTATTTCCGCAGTATTATTTAACGTTACACAGTAGGTGCTTTGTGCTTCAAGGCGTTGAAGAATATTCATGTTATAAGTGACAGAAGCGGGGCGGGCTTCCTCACTTGCGTCTTCTTTTAAGCTGTAATTCCAACTCGCCCAAGCTAATTTTCTTTTAGGCAGCTGTGAAATATCTTTGTGCATCACCACGTCGTTTTCTGCGTAAGGGATATTTCCAAGGATATCTCGATGCAGCGAAGTCGGTGAGTGAATCATTTTTAACGCTTGGTCACTGTGGCACGCAAATACCACATGATCATACATCGCAGCGTTGCCTGAAGAGTCGGTAACCTGCCACTTATCATCGCTTTTCGCTACCGACAGAACGGCCGTCGATAGTTTTATCTTAGACTCAAATGGTGCGATTAAAGGCGGAATGTATTGGCTTGACCCACCTTTAATTGTGTACCACTGAGGACGGTCGGTAATATTGAGCAAGCCATGGTTGTTGAAAAACTGCAAAAAGAACGTGAGTGGAAACTTTCTCGTTTGCTCTAAGCTGCTGGACCAAATTGCGGCGCACATAGGCAAAATATAATAACGTGCAAAGTCATCGCTTAGTTTTAATTCTCTAATGACGTCTTCTAACGTAAGTGAAGAAGTATCACGGTTTTCTGCGACCATCGCTTTACACGCTTTGTTAAACGTCAATATGTCTTTCACGATACGCCAGAATTTAGGCCTCAGAATATTACGCCGCTGTGCAAATAAACTGTTTAAGTTATTGCCGTTGTATTCTAGGTTTGCCTTTTTACTCATTACAGAGAAGCTCATCTCTGTTGGTTGATACTCAACATCTAACTGATTAATGAGCTTTATAAAGTTAGGGTAGGTCCAATCATTAAAAACGATAAAACCTGTATCGATATGGTGAGTTTCCCCATTGTCGCTTATTTTCTTCGTTGCAGTATGACCACCTATATAGTCATTTGCTTCGTACACTGTGATATCGTGCTGCCTATTTAGAAGGTGCGCGCAGGTCAAACCAGAAATACCTGTGCCAATGATGGCAATCTTATTGTTCATTCATCTTCTCTTATTGTTTTTCTCTCATTGCCAACGACAATCGCTTTTGCAGTGGGGTTGGCAGTATATGCATAAAGCGCAGAATAAAACCAAAGAACCGAGGGAAGAAAACTGTTTGTTTGTTGCCCTCTATTCCTTTAAGCATAGCGTTAGCGGCTTCTTCAGCGCTAATTTTCATTGGCATTTCAAAATCGTTTTTATCTGTGAGGGGCGTTTCTACAAATCCAGGAGACACCGCTTGCACTTTCACGCCTTTGTGGTGAAGGTCTACTTCTAATGATTTAGTAAAATAATGTAGGGCAGCTTTGCTCGCACCGTACGCTTGCGTTCGCGTAAAAGGAAGTAGGCGAGCCATGCTGTCAACAATCACAAGCTTGTCGCCTTGCTTAAGTCGTGGAAGAAGAGCGTCTACACAATGAACAACGCCAAAGAAATTAGGTTCAAATACGCGGCGAAACATGTCTGGCTCGAAGTCGTCGATATCTACATATTCGCAGGTACCAGCGTTGAGTACAGCAATGTCAAACTTAACCGTTGCTAGCGCCCGTCGAGTATCGTCAAGATCAGTGACATCGAACTGGCATGCGCTAATATTATTGTACTTACTGAGCTCGTTGAGTGTGTCTTCATTTCGACCACAGGCAATCACTTGATAACCGCTGTTTGCAGCCTTTATTGCTAATGCTTTACCAATACCCGATGTGGCGCCAGTAATTAGAATACTTTTCACTTTGCTAGCTTCCCTTTAATTTTTTTAACGACAAAACCTAGGATGGGTACGTGCTCATAGACCATTTCGCCCAAGTCGTAATAATCTTTGTGGTAAATAATGCTGTCATCGCTGACACCAAGTTGCGTGGTGCCATCTAGCGTAATTTGCTTATCACTATCTTTCAGCGTAAGGGTCATCGTCCAGTTTGCGATATGGGTAACCTTTGAATGACTTGATGGATGCTCTTTTGAGCCATTGGGCGAGCAAGTAAAAATGTCCGCAATGTCGAACTTACAGCTTTCGGCTTGCGTCAATAAGTTGGAAAAATAGCGTTTTACTTCATCAATGCCATGGTGTGTAGTGATTGGGTCGATAAACAGTATGTCGTCGGCATAGATATGTTCTAGGTCGTCTGGAGAAATTTGACATATGTCTGTGTAAATTTTACAAAAGCGTCCAATGACGTCCATGGCCTTTCCTTAACTCATAATTCAAAATCAGATTTGCATATCGGTAATGTCGACGCTTAAAAAAATTCGCGGTTATTTTCACGTTCAAATTGCAAGTCTCTGATATGAAATCTGTTAATGTTTTATTTAAAAACTAAATTACATTAATCGTCGTGCTAAAGATCATGTTTTTCCATTTATATGTGAAAAATTTTCCCATTCGATCCTAATTGTTCTCACTTGCGTAATTATTTTCGTGTTTTCGGAAGTGCTGAGTATGAGTGTAGAACGTTTTCCTTTATTTCCTTTATCTGCGCACCTTTTGCCGGAAGGTAGAATGGCATTGCGCATTTTTGAGCCACGATACGTGCGAATGGTTAAGCAGGCATGTGCTGAAAATAAAGGCTTTGTGATGTGTATGCTTAATGCTAACGGTGACAAAAATTTGAATGAGCATATTCATAAAATAGGTACTTATGCGCAGGTTGTTGACTTCGACATGCTCGATGATGGGTTGCTTGGCATAAAGGTTGCTGGTTCTCATTTAGTTGAGGTAAGTAGCATAGAAGTTGAAAAAGATGGTCTTCGTACCGGTAGTTGCAAGGTGTTAGAACCTTGGCAGTGCGATTTGGCTCCTCAACAAATAGCGCCTATGGACGAGCGACTTAAAGAAATATTTGGAAATTACGAAGAGTTGGCATCGCTTTATGAATCACCAAAGTTTGATTGCCCTAATTGGGTATTAAATCGGTGGTTAGAATTATTGCCAGTAGACGGCTCGCAAAAACAGCACTTTTTAGCGCAAAGAGAATGTACCAGTTTACTGAACTATCTCTCTGCATTAATTGCTTAGTCGTTGAGTCGGTTAAAGACATTACAAATTCGTAATCCAATATTAGCGATTTTCGCATACGTTTTAAGTCATAACGCCGTAGAATGATACAATCAAAACGGAAAAGCGGACGAATCTTATGTTAGTTGGAATTCCTTTGGAACAAAGCAACAGCACAATCAAGCCTAAAGAGTGTGCAACTGAAATGTCTGATTACCTTGTCGCGGTTGCAGACACCCGATGTAAGCGCTCATTTGCAAGAGTGTTCAACTATTTCGCGCCTCGGCTGCGCTCTTACGCACTCAAACAGATGGGTAATGAGGCACTGGCCATGGAACTGGTACAAGATACTATGTCAAATGTGTGGCAGAAAGCGCATCTGTTCAATGCAGAAAAAGGTTCTCCGTCAACGTGGATTTTCACAATTGCGCGTAACATCCGCTTTGATATGCTTAGAAAGCTGCGGAATAGGAAAGAGGATGTTTGTTCTGACGATTTATGGCCAGTTTTATGCGAGCAAACAGCCGATGCAAACGAGGCGCCACTCGACGAACAAGTTACTTTAGAGCAGATTGGCCATTTGTTCGAATCATTACCTGTAAAACAAAAAGCAGTGGTTGAAGCTATTTATATTGATGGCAAGTCACAACAAGAAGTCTCCGATGAGCTTTCAATTCCATTAGGTACAGTAAAGTCGCGGACACGTTTGGCACTTCAACGATTAAAGGTCATGTTAAACGATAATGATTAGGTTTCACCCAAGTGCCCAGCAACTTAAAGATTTTGTTGAGGGCACATTGTCACCTGCTATATCACTGATGGTCTCTGCACATTGTGACATGTGTGAGAAATGTCAGCGTTTTGTTGAAATTGAAACGGAAAGTCTTGCTGCTCAAATGGTTTCGAACGCCAATTCAACGGCAAGCGACAGAGCTGAAATGTCGCTTCAGTTTGGTGACATGCTATCCCAAATTACGCAGCTCCCATCATCGAAACAAAATAATGCTTTGATGGAGCAGCCCACAGCGTATCGTGAGCCCGTAAAGAGGCGGGCGGCCTTGCAGACGCAGGCAAGTGCAAATACCATCGAGTTAGATGGAAGGGTATTCACTTTACCCAGAACGCTTCACCGCTACATCGATAAGACAGGTAACTGGTCAAGTTTGGTCGGAAAGCTGTGGCAGGCGCCAGTTGACCTTGGAAACCAAGGTGTTGCTAATTTTATCTTCATGGGAAGTGGCGGTAGTGTACCTGAGCACACGCACCGTGGAACGGAATATACATTAGTCATTGATGGTGAGTTCAGTGATGGGCTAAGTCGTTATGATACCGGCGACTTTATTTTTATGGATGGAGATAAGACGCACACGCCAAAATCCGAAGGTAAAGAAGGCTGCCTTGTATTTAGCATTGTCGATCAGCCATTGCACTTTACTTCGGGCCTTGCAAGATTGTTAAACCCTTTTAGTCACTTGTTTTTCCGCTAGTAATCTATCAAGCGAACGCAGTCAATATGTGACATCCAGATACAAAAAAACGCACAAATGTGCGTTTTTTTATTGGTTGCATAAAGCTCTAGCAAAACAGAATAGCCAAATCTAGCTAATAAATTCGCTGTCAGGGTAGTTAAGCTTTAGTGTCTTCATCGCATTGTTACGCAATTCATCTAGGCCAAGCTGCTCATAACTTGAAACCATAATTTCGAGTGCTTGTTGCACTTGAGTGGTATTCGGGAAGTGCTCTATAACATAGCGACCACGGTTTGCTGCAGCGACATAAGCCTGGCGTCTCATGTAGAAACGTGCAATAGCGATTTCATAGCGAGCCAAGCGGTCTTTAATATGAACCATGCGCTGTTTCGCATCTGCGGCATATTTGCTATCTGGATATTGTTGAATCAGTCTGCGGAAATCTTCAAACGCAGCACGAGACTTCGACGGGTCTCTATCCGTACGGTCAATATTCATTAACTCTTGGAAAAGGTTGCTATCTGATTCCATGTTAGTTAATCCACGCATGTAATACGCGTAATCAACATCTGAATGGTTTGGATTCAGACGAATAAATCTGTCGATAGTGGCAAGCGTTTCTTCGTTTTTACCTGACTTATAATAGCTATAAATAAGGTCTAGCTGTACCTGGTGGGATAGGGGACCGAACGGGTAGCGCGAATCTAGCGCGCTTAACGTTTGTGCTGCAGCGCTGAAGTTACCTACTTCCATGCTCTGCTTTGCTCTGTCGTACAGTTGCTGCGCACCCATGTTAGCTAATACGGCTTTTTCTTCATTATCTGAAGAGCTACATCCTGCGACAGATACCATAGCACCCAATAAAACGGGGGCCAGTAGACGAAATGATTTCATAATAATTCTATTTTCCTGCTAAACAGTTTTAATACTTCGCTGTCTAAGCTCATGTGTTAAACAACAACACTTTAATTGCATTCTAACGTACTAACGATGAGAAAAACCATACAAAAACGTAAACAAGGCAGTGTACAGCGTGAATACTTGTTATAATACCCTTTTTTAGACGTAATCAATGGTGTTATGACACAGTCGCCGAACACAATACAATTAGAAGCTTCAACGGAAGCTGCGCATTTTGGTTTACGGTTAGATCAGGTTTTGGCTGATTTGTTCCCTGAATATTCTCGTTCTAAGTTAAAAACTTGGATCCAAGATGGGAATGTTGCTGTAAACGGTGAAGTAATCACCGTGCCTCGCCACAAAATGCAAATGGATGAACTTGTTACTGTACAGGCCGAAATGGATGTACAAGTAACGAGCGAAGCGCAAGACATCGCGTTAAACATTGTTTATGAAGATGAACACATCCTAGTCATAAACAAACCAGCAGATTTGGTTGTGCATCCAGGTGCAGGGAACCCAAGCGGTACCGTGCTAAATGCCTTGTTAAATCATTGTCCAGAGATAGACAAAGTTCCACGTGCGGGCATTGTCCATCGCCTTGACAAAGACACGACGGGGTTAATGGTAGTAGCAAAAACAATTCCTGCTCAAACGCATCTTGTTGACCAACTTCAACGTCGGGAAATGAGTCGTGAATACGAAGCCGTTGCCTTAGGTACGATGGTCGCTGGTGGTATTGTAGATGCGCCTATTGGTAGACACGCAACAAAACGTACGCATATGGCAGTACGTGAAATGGGCAAACCAGCGGTCACTCATTTTCGTGTTATCGAAAAATTTCGCGCATACACGCACCTGCGTTTGAAGCTTGAAACTGGCCGTACGCACCAAATCCGCGTACACATGGCCCACATTAAGCATCCTTTGCTTGGCGACCAAGTTTATGGCGGGCGTCCTCGTCTTCCTAAAGGGGCGTCAGAAGAATTTATCGCTGCGCTTCGCGGATTCCAACGTCAGGCGTTGCACGCCGCACAGCTCTCGCTGTTTCACCCTGAAACGGAAGAGTGGATGACGTGGAAAGCTCCCCTACCTCAAGATATGCAGGACTTGCTTAAAGCCGTGAAAAAGGACACCGCGGACAATCCACAAGATATGCTTTAATGAGTAAGGCGAACTTATGACATTGTCAGCTGCGAATTCACCTATTTCATCCACGCTGGATTTGATTACGCCAGCGTGGTCATGTCCCGCAAATGTTGTTGCATACACAACGACAAGAATGGGAGGTACAAGCATAGGTGATTTTGCAGGTTTGAACGTTGGCGCCCACGTGGGGGACGACCTCCTACTAGTGAAAGCCAATAGAAGCCTAATTCCACATAGTGAAAAGATCACATGGTTGGAGCAAGTGCACGGCAAGCGCGTGGTGTCATTGCCGAGCGCAGATACCACCGCTGATGCGTCGTATTCTTCTTCAATATCGCATTTTTGTGCGGTAATGACCGCAGACTGCGTGCCCATTTTATTGTGTGATGAAAGCGGTCAAGAAGTGGCGGCAGTACATGCTGGTTGGAAAGGTCTCGATACTAACATTATCGGAAGTGCAGTTTCACACTTTGGCAGCGACGCAAAAAAACTCATCGCTTGGGTTGGTCCTGCAATCAGCGGGCCCTGCTACGAAGTTGATGCACAGTTGGCGAGTAAGTTTCGCCATATAGACGGTGCCATTGCCAATAGCTCTAATAGAGGGAAGTACTTATTAGATCTACCTCTAGTGGCACAGGTGCAATTGCAGCAAGCTGGCGTTGAGAGTATTACACAAAGTAACTTGTGTACTTACACTGACGAACAGCGTTTTTACTCCCATCGAAGAGCTACGCATCAAAACAAGCGCACGACTGGGCGTATAGTTAGCGTAATAGGCCTGCTTTAAATTGTTTCGAAAAAAGGCGGCAGTTTTAGTCTGATCACACAGTTGCGCTAGATCAAACTTCATACATTATTTGTTATCTTTTTGGCTAACTTTTTAATCTCATACTTGAATCGCAATTGAGCAGCCTACATAACTAGAACATAAAGAATACCATTCCGCATAGATCATTACCCACTCAGCGAGAGTTAAAATGTTCGTAATTGCGGCGTGTTACCGCAGGTATAGTTGTTCATTAATTAGGTTGAAATTATGAGACTAGATAGATTTACCAGTAAATTTCAGCTCGCAATATCCGATGCTCAATCACTCGCATTGGGGCGAGATCATCAATACATTGAACCTGTCCATTTAATGACTGCCATGCTAAATCAGCAAGGCGGGTCAGTACGCCCTTTGCTTGACCAAGCAAACATCAATGTAAATGCGCTACGCTCAGCACTGAGCCAAGCTATTGAGCGCCTACCTCGTATTGAAGGCATTGGGGGAGATGTTCAATTAAGTAAAGACAGCGGCATTTTGCTAAATCTTTGTGACAAGATAGCGCAGCAGCGAAAAGACGAATACATCACTTCAGAAATCTTTGTTCTAGCGGCGCTACAAGATAAAGGGCGCTTGGGGGAAATACTCAAAAGCCTGAATATCACTAAAGAAGCTATTGAAAGCGCAATAGACGACATGCGTGGTGGCCAGAAGGTCACGGATCCTAATGCTGAAGATGTACGTCAGGCGCTTGAAAAATACACGACAGATTTAACCGAGCGAGCAGAACAAGGCAAGCTCGACCCGGTCATTGGTCGAGACGATGAGATTCGCCGAACTGTTCAAGTACTGCAGCGTCGAACCAAAAACAACCCAGTACTCATTGGTGAGCCGGGTGTGGGTAAAACGGCTATTGTTGAAGGGTTGGCTCAGCGCATCATTAATGGCGAAGTGCCTGAGGGCTTAAAGAACAAGCGTGTTCTTGCCCTTGATATGGGCGCGTTAGTGGCGGGAGCTAAATATCGCGGTGAGTTTGAAGAACGCCTTAAAGCAGTGCTTAATGAGCTGGCTAAAGAAGAAGGCCGCGTGATCTTATTCGTTGACGAACTGCACACCATGGTAGGTGCAGGGAAGGGCGATGGAGCGATGGATGCAGGTAATATGCTTAAACCTGCGTTAGCCCGTGGTGAACTTCACTGCGTTGGTGCTACAACACTGGATGAATATCGTCAGTACATTGAAAAAGACGCAGCACTTGAACGTCGTTTCCAAAAGGTATTAGTTGAAGAACCAAGCGTTGAAGACACTATTGCTATTCTGCGTGGCTTAAAAGAGCGCTATGAGCTCCATCACTCGGTAGATATTACTGATCCCGCTATCGTTGCAGCGGCAAGTTTGTCGCATCGTTATATTAGCGACCGCCAATTGCCAGACAAAGCCATTGATCTTATAGACGAGGCTGCGTCTAGCATTCGATTGCAAATAGACTCCAAGCCCGAAGAGATGGATCGTCTAGAGCGTCGTATCATCCAGCTAAAATTGGAAGAGCAAGCTCTGGCCAAAGAAACAGATGATGCGAGTCATAAGCGACTTGAGATGATTGAGTTAGAGCGTGAGCAAGCGGAAACCAAGTACGCAGAGCTTGAGAAAGTGTGGTTGGATGAGAAAGACGCCATGCAGGGCACTCAAACCATTAAAGGGGAGCTTGAGCAGGCTAAACTTGACTTGGAGATAGCGCGACGTGCATCTGATTTGAATCGTATGTCGGAACTTCAGTACGGCCGTATTCCAGAGCTTGAAGCAAAGTTAGAGCAAGCGGCTGAAAACGAAACTCGCGAGACGACGTTACTTAAAAATAAAGTGACGGACGTTGAAATTGCAGATGTGCTTTCGCGATGGACGGGTATACCTGTAGCGCGAATGCTTGAGGGCGAGCGTGATAAGTTGTTGCGTATGGAAGACGTACTTCACAAACGAGTTGTTGGACAAGAAGAAGCGGTTGAAGCGGTTTCAAACGCAATTCGACGTTCACGTGCTGGGCTTGCGGATCCAAACCGACCTATTGGCTCATTCTTATTTTTAGGGCCTACTGGCGTGGGCAAAACTGAGCTCTGCAAAGCCTTGGCAGGCTTTATGTTCGATACTGAAGATGCCATGGTGCGTATCGATATGTCAGAGTTTATGGAAAAACACTCGGTAGCACGCTTAGTGGGGGCACCTCCAGGCTATGTTGGCTACGAGGAAGGTGGCTACTTAACCGAAGCTGTGCGTCGCAAGCCATACTCGGTCATTTTATTGGACGAGGTTGAAAAGGCACATCCAGATGTATTCAATATTCTGCTTCAAGTACTAGATGACGGCCGGTTGACTGACGGACAAGGACGTACTGTAGATTTTAAAAATACCGTTGTGATCATGACGTCCAACTTAGGCTCAGATATCATTCAAGATAAGCACAACGAAAGTCAGTATGACGATATGAAGGCGTCGGTAATGAGTGTTGTAGGGCAACACTTCAGACCGGAGTTCATCAACCGCGTCGATGATATTGTGGTATTCCATCCATTAGGGAAGGAGCAAATAAAATCTATTGCTAAAATTCAGCTTGCCTCGCTTCGCGCTAGGCTCGCAGAAAAAGGATATAAGCTTACTCTATCTGCTGCGGCTATGGATAAATTGGCGGACGCGGGTTTCGATCCAGTGTTTGGCGCACGTCCGCTTAAGCGAGCGATACAAGTGCAGGTGGAAAATCCACTCGCGCATCAATTGCTTGCTGGCGAATTAATACCGGAATCAACCATTCGTATTGATGCAGATGACAGCGGACTTTTCGTTGTCAGCAATTAAAACCAAAAGGCACTGGAGACAGTGCCTCAGACTGTTGAAAAAGCCCTAGACGAAAGTCTGGGGCTTTGATCTAATAGGCATAGTGAAATTCGGAGTGTTCACCATGCTAACCCCAAAGTCCCCACAAC